>CAIJNA010000208.1 GCA_903821805.1 uncultured Campylobacterota bacterium
CATGAAAAAAAATACATTTTTATTTAAAATAAAGCGATTATCACAAATATTACTAATATCACTACTATTATCCAACGAATTACTTTCAGTTGAACTATCAAACTATGTTGACAAGAAAAAGTGTGACCAAATTGTAGATAAACAACTTTATCAAATTTGCTATTCATACAAAAACAAAGGTGCTATGTCTGGATGGGTTAGACTTGATAACAAATCAGAAGCAACTGGTATTAAAGAAAGAGCGAAGTTCTATAACGAAAGTACAATTCCTATGCAATATAGAACAAAATCAGATGACTACAAAGGATATGGTGAAGACTGGAACAGAGGTCATTTTATTGTAAGTGATGCTGATTTTGATTATGATGAAAAAGCATTGGCTAAAGCATATACTATGGCAAATATTATCCCGCAAAGTGCTATTGTAAATCAAAAAACTTGGACTAAAGTTGAGAAATATGGAAGAATGTTAGCTAGTAAACTCGGATACATTGACTCTATTTCTATTGCAAAATATGATAATCCAAACCAAAAGATTGGTAATGATATAGTTATACCAACTAAACTTTACAGAATCTACTATAATAATGATGCTAAATTTGAGAAGTGTTTTTCTTATGATAATGTTCTAAATGTTGATTACAAAAATGACGAGCTTAGAAATCATGAAATAGACTGTAAAAGTATTAAATTAAGATAAACATTGATTTTTTCAAAGATTATATCAATGGAATATTTAAATACTATATTAATGTATTATCGAATAAAGGAAATATTATGATTAACGTTAAGCTTATGTTTTTACTTACATTTATAGTTATTAGTATTGCTTATTTTTTATTTTTACCAATACCTAAAATAATCAATATTATTATAGATGAATATATTGCAATTTTAGCAATAGTAATATTGTTTATTGTTTACAAAATATATCAATTTAAGTTACAAAATAGACTATTTTATGAATTTATTAAAGATATAAATCATATACCAATAAAACAAACTTTATTTATTTTTATTTTATTTCAATGCTATGATTATTACAATGAACAAGGTTTTATAGGTATGATTAGTCTTTGGTTTATGTATTGGGTTTATGGTATTTGTGCCGATTTACTTATGCACATAATAAATCTACATAAAAATTATACTGCCTATAAAAAAGCAGATCTTATTTAGAAATATATTTTTTATACAATTAAAATCAAAATATTAATTTAATCTTTTATGTAATTTATTTTATATGGACTACTTTAAATATCAGAACAAAAGGCTTATGGTGAAATCAAAAAATCTCTTTATTGTCGGAATACTTTTTTGTACATTCACACAAGCCGCAGACAAGTATTTTTTTGCAACTATTAATAATGAGTCAGACTTGACGTCTATTAGCAAAATTCAAAATACTCCTGAAGATATACAAATATCAAAATCATATTCATCATACATAAACACCGAAAATGTTATCAGAAGAAACTATCAAAATAAAGTAGTTTATGAGATTTGCAACACTGGAAAAACTAACTGTTTTACCAAATATTTAGAGTGTCACAAGGGATTAATAAACCAAGATAACCCTGAGTGTAATTCAAAGTTTTATTCAGTTAATAGTTTTGGTGTTCAGCCCATGAGGAAAGAAGATGGTTCTATAAGCATCATTGGGACAACTTTTTCTGGACTCATCTTGACACCTATAGCAACTGTAGCTGGATCACTACTGGTTGAAAAATCATTTAATGATTTATACAACAATAGTATAGATAAGTACTCTTTGGAAATCAATAAGCAAACAATTTTAAATGATCTAGACAGCAAAACAACCAAATATAATTCATGTGATATATCAAAACTTATTACGGATGATATAGTTATTGCTAAAAAATTAATATGTCAGCATAACGACAGTGAAGGCTTGTTCATTTTTAATGGTTTTGATGGAACACTATTTTCTAGAGGAAATGCTAAATTTGTAACGCTATTATCATCTGATGAATTAAAAGATGAAGTATTATCTGCAAATAAAATAACGCAAGCATTAGTTGATGAATATCTAAATATGGAGAAGCTTTATCCAAGTATAAATCTTCCAGCCATCTTACCTGAAATACGTCTTGAAAAAACAGAATTTGAAACGTTGAAAGAATTCGAAATTAGAAAAAATGATGCACTAGCTTCTAGAGAAAATGAGCAAAAAAGAATGAATAAAGAATATATTGAAAAAGTAAAAGAACGAAATGAAAATATATTTGATTAATTAAAA
>CAIJNA010000209.1 GCA_903821805.1 uncultured Campylobacterota bacterium
TATAAAATTTAAAATATTTATATCTACTTTATGTAGTTTATCCATGTTTGGAAATTCTGGATATTCATTTGCATCATACATTGGAAGTTTAAAAGAAGTTTTATTTTGTTTTATTTGAAGATTATTATCTATTACTTCAAAGTTAATATCTTCATTTTTTAATCTTCTAATAATATTTAGCAAGTTACTACCATTAACTGTTGCCTTACCTTCTTCAATACTTTGAATTTCTTCTATATTTGCTAATAATCCCATTTCATAATCTGTTGATTTTATTGTTAAAATATCATTAGATACTTCCAAATATATATGAGAAGTTATTGCACTTAAATCTTTTTTTTCTAAAAAAGGTTGCATAGATGCAATAATTGTTTCAAATTTTCCTTTGTTCGTGCTAAATTTCATATTTGTCCTTTTTATATTTAATTAAAATTAGTAGTTGTAGTAGACCATGTGAATAGATGAAAATAATACTTTAAACACTATCTCATCAATCTTTCAAAGATGAAAAAGTGTTAGTTTTTATTCACATCTATTCACATATTTTGACTAACCCCATTATTTTGTTAAAATTTTGTTTTTTAGATTTTCAAGATTTAATCTAAAATTTTCATCTTTTTCTATCAGCTCATTTGCTTTACTAATATTTTTAGAAACACTAGAATGATCCTTCATTCCTAGAAATTTAGCAATATCAGGCATAGAATTATGTGTTAATTCTCTTGCTAAATAAATTACTATTCTTCTAGCATTTACTATATTTGCTGTTCTTTTTGATGATTTTAAATCACCTGGTTTAATATTTAGTTCACTAGCAATAACTTCTATTATATTTGGAAGTTTAATATTATTTTTTTTCTCTTTAATTTGATCTTTTAATAAATTTTTTACTAAATCCATATCTATTTTTTGACCCAATAAATCAGCACTAGCATTGATTTTAATAAGTAATCCTTCAATTTCTCGTATTGAGCTATCAAGTGAAGTTGCTATGTAATTTATTATTTCTTTTGAAAGATGAATACCATTTAATTCACTCTTTTTTTCTACAATTGCGATTTTTGTTTCAAGTTCTGGAAGTTGAATATCAGTTGTTAATCCCCATTCAAATCTACTTTTCAATCTTTCTTCTAAGCCCGCTATTTGTGATGGAAGCTTATCACTTGTAAGAATTATTTGTTTGTTAGCTGTATGAAGCTCATTGAAAGTGTGAAAAAATTCTTTTTGTGTTTCTTCTTTTCCACTTAAAAATTGAATATCATCAATCAGTAGTAAGTCACATTTTCTATATTTATTTCTAAAATGTTCCATATTCTTATTTTTTAGACTAAATGTAAAATCATTCATAAATTGTTCAATAGTCACATAAATAACTATCTTTCCATTTTCAATTGCATGATTCCCAATAGCCTGTAAAAGGTGTGTCTTGCCTAGACCTGTACCACCGTAAATAAACAAAGGATTGTATTGTTTACCCAAGTTCCCAGCTACAGCTTTACTTGCATTATAAGCCATTTGATTAGAACTGCCAACCACAAAAGATTCAAAAGTGTATGATTGATTTAATATGGTATTTTCTGGAATATTTATTGAAGATTGTTCAGTGATAATATCTTTTTTTGACCGTCTTTTTTCGCCTATTAAAAGTATCTCAACAGAAGGTTTTACAGATGTTTGATTAAAATAAATATCTTGAATTATGGTTGTAAATTTTGTCTTAACAAATGTTGCAATAAAACGATTTGGAGCTTCAAACACAAGTAGTTCATCACTTGATGTAGTTTTTTTAAAAACAAGTTGTTTAATAAATTTAGTATAGTCAGAAGATGAAACTTCTTTTTTTAACTCTTCGAGAATATTAATATTTATTTTTGACAAACTACGGGATCCTATTTTAAAATGTTTTCGATTATATCCAAAAATATCAAAAATTCATTTAAAATCACAGTGAAAAGATGTGAATAACTTTTTGTGAATAAGTGAAAAAGATATTTTATGATAGTATTTAATTATGAAAATATTGAGCATAGACCCCGGAAGTATAAACTGTGGATATTGTATTTTGGAAATTATAAATAAAAAACCAAAATTGGTAGAAGCGGGACTAATTAAGATGAAATCACGAATTTTGCAAGAACAAATAGTTGAATTTGTTGAAGGGCTTGATTTGGTAATGAAAAATCACATTATTAGCGAAGTTGCCATGGAAGATATGTTTTATGCATTTAATCCAAAAACTGTTATCAAATTGGCACAATTTCGTGGTGCAATCAGTTTGAAACTTTTGCAAGATTTTGGTAATTTTTCAGAATATACACCTTTGCAAGTGAAACAAGCTGTTACGGGAAATGGGAAAGCAACCAAAGAACAAGTTGCTTTTATGGTGAAAAGACTTTTAAATTTAAAACAAGAAATTAAACCATTTGACGTAACCGATGCAATAGCTGTCGGATTAACTCACTGTCAAAGATTAAAATAGATAAACACAATGGAGCCAAAATGGATAAAATGACACATGTAAAATTTAATTTAAATAATTTTTTGCTTTCAATCAGCGGGGGAATTGATAATGCTATTAAGCAAAATAAATTTGACACACCATATAGTTCACAAAGAGTAAGTTACATCGCTTTAAATATAGGAATTTTTAACGGCCTTACAGAATTAGAATTGGCAGATCTGTTGTCACACATTTTACTTTCTAAGCAAAATATTGGTGCTGAGGATTTAAGAGTTTTTCCTTTTTCGGATAAATCAGTTTTAGAAAAAAAAGAAGTTCTTGAAATAATTTATTTATCAAACATTATCGAGGATAATTTAAATATTGAAGATAAATATGTCACAAATAAAGAGCATGTTTTAGAATTAGTTGAGAATTTAGATGACATAGATGAGTCTATTAAGGAAAATCTTTTTTTCTTAAGTGAAAAAGATTCGTTTTGGTTTGATTTAACGAATGACTACCGATTGCCATTTTTGATTCTTGACATGATTGGCGATGCTACTCTTGAGATTAGTTACGTCGATTTAATTCAAATATCTAAAATAATATATCAAATAGCAAACCACTATTCGGGCAAAAATTATCATGAGCCAATGATAGATAACTTAAATAAACTTTGTCAGCTTTATAAGTTTGATGAAAAAGATACAGCAAGAATGCTTTTAAGTGGATACCTTAGTGGTATCGGTGTTCTGAGAATTCCACAAAGTATCTTGCAAAAATGCGAGCCATTAAGTAGCAACGAAATCAATATTATGAGAGCAATTCCTTACTATACTAAACAAATATTATCAATGATATTCGGCTTTGACGATATTGTTAAATTGGCTTCTAGTGTATATGAAAAAAATGACGGAAGTGGATACCCTTACAAATTGGAAGGAAATGATCTTGCTTTTAAAAATAGAGTTTTATCTGTAATTTTTACAGTAAAAGAGCTTGAAGATATTAACTTTAATGGTATATATTCTGATCAAGGCGAAATTTCGGAACAGTTAGAAGCTATTGCTTCGGATGGAAAGTTGGATATTTCAATAGTGAAAGA
>CAIJNA010000210.1 GCA_903821805.1 uncultured Campylobacterota bacterium
TCAATCTTTTTAAAATCATCATCACTCATGTCGTTTCCACCTTTTGGAGGCATTCCATTGATTCCCATGATTCCATTTTTGTAAACATTCTCAAGACCTTTAGCGCTAACTTTAGCCCAAGCATCTTTGTCCCCAACAACTGGTGCGCCTATGGCTGCATTACCGTGACAAGAAGCACATTTTTCTTCATATGCCGCTTGCATTGGATGAGCTGCTTTATTTTCAGGCACAAACCAATCTCTTTTTGTATTAGGTGCCGGATGGAAATCATTTAGTTCATTTGAAATCTTAAGAACAGGAACTTTTCCTTTGATACAATTTTTCATACATCTTGTACCACCACCAAAGTTTTTAGGATCAGACATTAATTTAGTCATATTTTTAACACCTTGCTTAGGATCTTTTTTTGTATCCACATCTGGATAAAACCCATTTGCATTTGGCATTACAATTTTTTTGAATTTTTCTTTGTCTAGTACATATTCATCATCAAGTGTTTTTCCATCAATTGTAATACTATTTACAGATAATAAATAAGCAACAATCGCATAAGTTTCACTATTTGTTAAACTTTTTGGATGCGGGAATGGCATAGCATCTTGAATATACCAGAATAATGTACTTGCATATGGCCAGTAACTACCTATACTTCTTTGAGGTGGATCCATATTTGGATTTTCATCAGCTGGATTCATAAGTTGATTTTTTAAACTTCCAACAGTACCGCCAACTAAAGATGGATAACCTTTTCCACCACTTCCGAAGTCACCATGACACATAGCACACTGTGCATCATAAAGTTCATTTCCTAAAGCAACTGAACCCTCAGCTTTTTTTGGTTTTCCATCTTCACCTAAAACTGGCTCACCATGTTTCATGTCAAATTCAGGAAGACCAGTTCCATCAGGCATTACATCAATATTCCATGCAGTAATTTCTTTTTTAGTTGCTGCTCTACCATTGTTGTATTTTACTTGAACTGGATTTACATAATAAGATGTATATTTACCATCTTTAGTATTATATTTTATTCCACCATCAACTGCAGTTTTTGAAGAATCTGCAGCGATCGCTAAAGTTAGGCCTAAAGATAAAGATAGACCTAAACCAATCATTGAAGCCTTAAGCTTTGTGTTTTCTAATATGTACATTACTACACTCCCCTTTTTCATTTATTTGCCATGTAACTATTGCATTTCTATGATATACAGATTCAACACCAATTACTGAAGTTTCTTCATCAATAGTAGGTTGAACATTTCCTGTATCATCATGAGATCTACTTGCTAGAAGCATTGGCTTACCATCCCATTTTGTAATATAACTAAATCTTGTCCATGATTTTGGTAAAACAAGACCTTTTAGCTTAGCTTCAACCCAATTATTTCCACCATCAAATGTTATATCTACACCCTTGATAGTTCCTTGACCAGACCATGCAAGACCTTCGATTTCTACCATATCACCAACTTTAAGTTCTGTCCATGGTTTTTCAGGACATGGGCTAGTTACTACAGAGTTTACTTCATTTACCCAGAAATATTGAATAGCTTTTCCTGATTTTTGAAGCATTGTATATTTAGATGTTTCTTCTTTTGAATGCCATGGCTTATCAGAGAACTCTAATCTTTTTAACCATTTAGTATTAAGATTTCCTTCCCAACCTGGAACTAACAGTCTAAGTGGGTAACCTTGCTCAGCTCTTAACGCTTCACCATTTTGTCCCCATACAAGCATTGCATCATCAAGTGCTTTTTCAACAGGAATAGTTCTAGGATTTCCTGCATTGTCACTTCCTTCGGCAAGCATCCATACAGCATCTTTTTCTAAACCAATATCATCTAAAACAGTTTTTAACATAACACCGGTCCACATTGCCGAAGACATCATCCCTTTTAAGAATTGAAGATTATTAAATTGTGGTCCTCTCCAATCTGTTGATCCATTTGCTGGGCACTCAATAAAATAAATTCTACTTTCACTTGGGTATTTTTTTAAATCTTCAAGAGTTAATACAACTTCTCTTTTAACTTTTCCATGGATCATTAATCTAAATTCATTAGGATCAACATGTGCTGTTCCGCCATGATTTCTAGTAAAAAATAATCCATTAGGAGTAATGATACCTTCAGACTCATGAATTGGAGTCATTGATACAGATGCATAAAAATCTCCAGATGATAATAAATCTGTAGCTCTTCTTACATTGTTATGCTCGTATGGAGACGGCAATCCATATGGATTTTTAGTAACTAAATCACCTAATTTTGTTCCCCAAGGTGCTTCACCAATAATCGCTTGATCGTCTGCTTTAAGACTTACAGGCGATAGTACATTTGCCGCAGCAACTGCACCTACTGAATATACGGCTGTTTTTTTAAAAAATTCCCTTCTACTGCTTGGTAATTCAGTAGAAGCTACAAGATCTTTTTTAAAGATTTCGCTTATTTTCTTCATTGTTCCTCCTAAATTTTAGTAATTCATTCACCACTAATTCGGGAAATTATAGTCAAAAAAACTTTTACTTGTCAAGAAATTTATCTACAAATAACTATTATTGTTTCTATGCGAAACAACTACTAATAAATCATATAAGTTTAACTTTTTATTATTATAATTATGGCTACACAAAATACCGATAAAGTAGCATAAAATCATTATGATATAACAATTTATTAAAACATTTGAGTTATATTAAATAAAAGATTTAGTACAATTATTATATAAAAATTTGTGCTTTTAGAAACGATTATTAAGCATCTCATTAAGGAGAAAAATGAAAAAAATTACTGGTCAAGTGCTAAAACTATTCATTGCAAATAGTGAAACTAGGAATATGGATGAAGTAATGTCTTCTGAACTTATTTTGGGTGGGATAGTTGGAGATAAATATTTTGGACGTGAAGATAGAGAAATCTTACTAACAAGCTTATGTGGTTATGAATTAGCATTAGCCAACAATATATCAATGCCTTTTGGAACGCTTGGTGAAAATATTTTAACTGATATAGATTTAAAAAATTTGAAAATAGGTGACAAATTACAAATAGGTGAAACAATTATTGAAATTAGCATGCTTTGCCCTGTTTGCACTCACCTTTCATCAATCAAAAAAGAACTTCCCAAGCTCATAAAAGACGATCGTGGAATTTTTGGGAAAGTTATACAAAGTGGAATTGTAAAAATAGGAGATAAAGTTTTATTCAAATAGCTCTTTTTAATTCTAAAAATTTTTAAATTTTCTTCTTATTCGTTACTGATGAAAAAAGAGCCATATCACTCAATTTGAGTGGAATATGATTTGTATCCAATGATCTTTCCAGCTCCGCTTTAATGTTTCTAGAATTTGACAAATACTGCTTTAATAGTCCGCCAGATAATGTTTTCTTAGCAGAGCTCATAAGCTTTAATGGGTCCATTGCTCTTGTATTTTTATACATTCCAAAATGCAAATGTGGTCCGCTACTAACTCCACTATTTCCAACAAATCCTATGATATCCCCTTGTTTTACTGTTGAACCATTTCTAAATTTCTTATTAAATTTAGATAGATGTCCATACAATGATTTAAAACCACCGTCATGACTTATGATCACGGTATTTCCATATCCACCTTTTGTTCCAAAATAAGATATTCGTCCATCTCCAGTTGCAGATATTTTTGTTCCAATTGAAGCCGCCAAATCAACTCCAAGATGAGCCCTATAGTATTTTAATACTGGATGAAATCTTTTGTAAGTAAACTCGCTAGATATTTTTTTGAAAGCAACTGGTATTTTAAATAGTACGCCAGTAAAACTATTTCCTTTTTCATCATAATAAAGATTATCGTAAGGATTTTGAAAAATATATTTTTCATCTTGATGTTGTGGTCTAACAAATGCACCAAGAATAACGGGGCTTCCGTAATATTTTCCCATTCTTATTTTTTGTTCATATTTTATTGCAACAACATCTCCAGTGTGAACTTTTTTAAAATTAACAGATTTTTGGAAAGCTTTTATAAATTCACTTGCTAATTGTTTGTTTTTTGTTAGATTTACGATATCTTGATAAGGTGACTCTACTAGTTTGAAAGTTAGCAGATCGGTTTTAGTTTCAAATATTACAGGAATAATATCAAGCACATATTTCCCGTTAATTTGATGAATGTGAATTTGCATCTCTTCGCTTATTGGAATCAAAGCATGTAAAACTAAGCCATTATTTGCTTGCACAAGTCTATATTCTACATCAGCTTCAATTTCAGTACATAGCTCTTTATCTGTTTTTGAAAGATTAAAGTAAACATCTTTATCTATATGATGTCGTATTAAAAATGTAATAAGCGTATCACCTTTTTTCCAAAGTAAATCTTGATTGGTAGTTGCAAAAGTGATGCTGAACAAGCAGCTGATTATTATTAAAATTCTAAACATAAGTCTCTTTTTGTAGCAATATTATATTTATGATTATACAATTAGCTTCTTAAAGTTATAGAAGTATGCGTCATAAGAAGCTAATTGTGGTTTCAGTTTTACACAAAAAGAACTCACAAATTATATTAAAATTCGCGACACAATGATTTTTAAAATATCATAATTAGATGTCTAAAGTAAGTGCTATCTCATCACAAATTGGGAAATGTTTGCATTTGATACAATCTAGCCATATTTTTGTTTCAGGAATAGATTCTTTAGCAATAACAGAAAAACCAAATTTTTCAAATAACTGCTGACGGTATGTTAGAACTAAAATTGTTTTAAGTCCATAAAAAATAGCTTCATTTGTAGCTCTTTTAATTAATTCAGCCCCAATACCTTTATTTCTAGAATTACCTTTCACAATCAAACTTCTAATTTCACAAAGAGTAGTGGTATGAATATGCAAAGCAACAAAACCTACAATTTCATCATCTCGGTAAGCAACAGTATATGAACGGATTGTTGTCGCCATTTCCGAAGGAGTTCTTTCTAATATATTTCCATTCTGAACTTCTTGAATAACAAGATTCTGCATGTTTTCTATATCTTTAACGGTTGGCTTTACATATTTAATTTCTTTAGCATTCATCTATTATTTTCCGAAAAGATACTTCGATATTGTAGATTCAAGAACATCAATACCTTTGTTTTTAAGATTTGAAATAAAAATACCGTCTGGATATTTTAGTTTTAGTTTTTGCAATTCTGCTTGATTTAATTTGTCAGTTTTTGTAAAAACATCCAAAATTAATTGATCACCTTTTTTAATATATTTTAAAAAATCATCAACACTTTTATCAATTTCAAGATCATTGTGTCTTGAATCAATTAAATGCACAAATATTTGTAGTGAAATTCTTCTTTCAAGGAATTCTGTCAAATTCCTATTCCAGTCTCTTTTTAGTGATTTTGATACTTTTGCATATCCAAAACCAGGCAAATCTACAAATCTTGCGAATCTATGTTCGTCTTCTTTGTTTTCATCATCTTTAAATTTAATATCAAAAAAATTAATAAGCTGTGTTTTACCAGGTGTTGATGAAGACTTAGCAAGACTTTTTCTTTTTGTCAATGAATTCAAAAGAGAACTCTTCCCAACATTACTTCTGCCAATAAATGCTATTTCTGCCTTGTCCGGATTTGGACTTTCAGCTATATTTGATGCAGATACTGCAAATTGTGCATCTATTATTCTCATGTATTACTCTCTATTTTTAATTTAAATTGAACTGGCTTATTTTTCTCACCATCAATTTTTGTTGTTCCAACTTTTTCATCAAGATAAATTTTTTCACCTTTAATAATTTTTTGACCCGCAACATCTTCCAGATAACCATTACCGACAATAATATAAACTTGTTCGTCAACATTGTATGTAACCTCATCACCTCTACCCTTCATAATAGTTGTAGGTCTTTTGATAACCATATCAACTTTACCTACAGCATGATACTGCTTAACAAGTGTTTTACCAGTGTTTTCAATCAGCTTTGTATGCACGGTTAATTTGTCACAATGCAACTTATCAGCCCCTTTTATCATAACCACATGACCAGTAAAAATAATAATATTTTTTGATTTATCTGCTGAAAAATTATCTGCTTTTATGTCAACATCAACTTCGTCAGCGCATAAAGAACCAATTAAAAATAAAAAAGTAAAAAAATATTTCACCTATAAATCCTTTTCATTTAATACAAAATGAGCTTGTTGCCCACTTATCGCAAAATCGTTTTTGCTAATATAGAGTTTTTTTCCACTAAAAAGACTCTTTTGAAAATTAAAAACAAAATAATCATTATTTGAAACTATACCTGTTGTGTCATTATAATTTAACGATTCAGTTTTTAATTGCATATCTTCACCTCTTGTAAATACAATATTTTTCCTAAATTCATAAGCGTTATTTTCTCGCTTCATGTATTTGCCACTGATTGTATCAGTAGTATTTTTCGCTCCTCTTAATATAAGAACAGCATCTTTTAATTCATCTTTAGATTCATACTGAATCGCTTGTTTTGATTTTACAATTTTTTCCACTTGATGATTATTTAACTCATACATTGTTGAATTCATAAAAGAAACTTTTGGTAAGGCTTCTTTTGAATCATTCTTTGCAACATCTTTTACGACAATATCTGTCAAAAAGAATGAAACAATAATAATGGAAAGTAAAAATAATCTTAGAGCCATAGACTTTTTAACTCAATATCTTTTGCTCGCAACGCATACTCGATCATCTCTCGAGCTGCTCCGCTTCCGCCATTTTTAGTAGAAATATGATTCACAATCTTTTTAACTTCGTCCGTTGCATCATTTGGACAAAATGAGAGTTTGACTTGAGCTAACATTTTCATATCATTCAAATCATCTCCAATAGCTCCAACTTGAGACAAACTCAATCCTTCTTTTTCCAAAATCTCTGCTAGAACTGCAGTTTTATCACTGACACCCTGATATACATATGTTACACCTAGTTCTTTGGCACGCTTATCTACAATAACACTTGAACGCCCAGTTATAAAAGCTGATTTAAATCCTAATTTTTTATTCCAAGCTTCTATTGCAGCACCATCTTTTACATCAAAAGATTTTGTTTCTACACCATTTGCATCATATGTTATTTTACCATCTGTTAAAGTTCCATCTATATCAAAGATCAATAATTGAATCATAGAATACCTTTTGTACTTGGTATTCCCATTTTTGTATTTGTAGCCAATGCTCTTCTTAGTGCAACTGCAAATGCTTTAAAAGTAGCCTCAACAATGTGATGTTTATTGCTTCCTCTATCCGTTATAAGATGGCAAGTTATACCGCTATTTAAAACAACTGCATGAAAAAATTCTTCAACTAGCTCAACATCAAAAGTTCCAACTTTACCGAAAATATCAGACTTATAAACCAAGTACGGTCTGTTTGAAAGATCAATCGCGCATGTAACACTAGCCTCATCCATAACTACCGTAGCATTGCCATATCTTTCTACTTCACAGATTGGGAAAACTTCTTTTCTTAAAGCTTGACCAATAACAATTCCACAATCTTCAGTAGTATGGTGATCATCAATATGAGTATCTCCAGTACATTCTATATTTAAATATATACCGCTATGTTTGCTGAAAGCTTCAAGCATATGATTTAAAAAACCAACTCCAGTATTTATTATTCCTGACTCATTGTTTGTTATATCTAGTTGGCATTTAATTGATGTTTCTTTTGTTTCTCGTATTATTTCTGTCATCTTTTCTCCTTATATTTTTTAATTTTACTGTGCAATAACCATAGCATTTTCAAAATTATTTGATCGTTTAAAGTCATTAGCTTCAGCTTCACTTCTAAAACCGCTAATCATAACTCTATGGAAAACTTTGTCGCCAGAAAGTGTTTGCATGATTATAGCTTTATAGTGATTATCTAATCCGCTATTATTGAATTTATCTCTTGTTGTTTGAGCTCCACTAATATTTGTAAATGCTCCAATCTGAACTAAGTAAGCTCCAACGAAAACTTGCTCTTTCTTTTCAGTAGGTGTCATAGCAATCTTTGAATGAAACCCGACAACAGTTATAGAAACATTGGCGGTTCCTTTTCCAACCATTTCAATTTCATGTGCAGCACTATTTGATAAATCTATAATTCTACCTTCAACAAAAGGTCCTCGATCGTTGATTCTTACAATAGTAGACTTTCCATTATCCTTATTATATACTTTAACCATAGTATTCATAGGCAAGGTTTTAGAAGCTCCTGTCATCGCGTACATATCATACGTTTCACCATTTGATGTCTTTTTTGCATGAAAATCAGGACCATACCAAGATGCAACTCCATCAAATTCTTCTCCAATTGCTGCCATAGTCGGATAATATGTTTTTCCTAAAACCTCATATGCTCTCATTGTTGCACTATGCATCGCTTTAGAATCTTTAACTTCTTGGTCTCCGATTCTTGTATATTGACCATTTGATTTATAACTTTTTGAACCAGAATAATATGAAGTTGAATATCTTTTTTGACACCCTGTAATCGCCAATAGCACACAAGATGCGATAAGTACTTTACTTAAGCTTGATAACAATTTTGTCTCCTGGTTTCACTTTGCTTGTTTTCATATTATTATCCTGCATAACTTTTTCCATTGTCATGCCATGTTCTTTTGCAACCCTATAAAGATTGTCATTTTTTTGTATTGTATAAAATTTAAGATAGTCAGATTCAATATTTTCAACATCATCTTTAATTGTTTTTACTTCTTTAACAATTGAAATATCTTTAATCTTATCAGAAGCATTGTTTTTTGCATTTCGTTTATTTTCATTGTACTGATTTAATTTTGCAGTAGGAATGTAAATTTGTGTACCACTTTCACTTGGTGATGTTTCTGAACCTTTTAAATGAGGATTTAACTGTTTAAGCTTTTCTGGTGTGACGCCAGCAAGATTAGCAATATTTTTCAACATCATCCCACTTCCAGCTTCAACTCGAACAAGTTGTGAAGAACTTCCTGCCACTCCAAAATTATTAAACTTATTCGCTGGGCCATTATTGTTCATCATAGCAAGAGAAATAATTTTTTTAATATAGTTTTTACTTTCTTTTGGAATATACGGCCCACTTGACCCTTTATAATCAGTCAAAAGATCATTTATTCCTGGTTTATAATTCCAAGTCTTAACATCTTGATAGATAGCATTAACATCTTTATAGCTTGCTCTTCCGCTACTATAATCTTTTAAAGTTTTTTTATATCTTTGTATTTTTGGATTATTATTGCAGTCATTTTGTCTACAATACATATCTATAGTAGCTCTTGTTAGACCCTCTGTTAGCCTTCCATCTCCACAATTGTACGAAAGTGCTGCTAAATACCATGAACCAAAAACACCATGTAGTTTGCTTAAATATTTGGCAGCCGCTTCGGTTGATTTAATAAAATCCATACGTTCATCTATATATTTATTTTTTTTAAGGCCCATTTCACTAGCTGTTCCTGGCATAAATTGCCAAAGCCCTAATGCCTTTCGATTTGACTGCGCTTCTAAGACAAAATTAGATTCTGCCATTGCCATATATAAAAAAACTGATGGCACGTTATTCTTCTTGAGAATTCTTGACATTTCTGGAATATATTTTTCTCCACGACTCATATTGTTGACATAGTGTTTTTCATTTTTTTTAGAAAAGCTCTCATAGAAAGTCTGGAATTTATCATCTTTGATATATGAACTTTCTATATCCAAGTCTTTTAAAACCTCTAAATCATTTTTTAAAAAATCATTACTAGCCATTACTACTGAAAGCTGGAAGTAACAAAATATTATAAAAATGAGTTTTTTCAAATCAATATCCCTAAGATAAGTATTTCTCTAGAACTTTTGGTATTTTAATAGTTCCATCACTTTGTTGATGATTTTCTAAAATCGCAACTAATGTACGGCCAACGGCAAGGCTTGATCCATTTAAAGTATGACAAAGTATATTTTTCTTGTCATCTTTATATCTTATCTTAGCCCTTCTAGCTTGGAAATCATTTGTATTACTAATAGAGCTTATTTCCCTATATTTTCCTTGTCCTGGAAGCCAAACTTCTAAATCAATAGTTACAGCAGCTCCAAACCCTAAATCACCAGTACAAAGCTGAACTTTTTGATGAGGAAGCTCTAAAGATGTCAATAAATCACTTGCGCAATCAACCATTTTCATAAAAATTTCATTAGATTGCTCTGGTGTAGTAATAGCAACAAGCTCAACTTTATCAAATTGATGTTGTCTTATCATGCCTCTAGTATCCCTTCCGGCACTTCCTGCTTCTTTTCTAAAACAAGGAGTGTAAGATGTTAAAAGCATAGGCAATTGAGAAGATTTTAAAATCTCATCATTAAATAGATTTGTAAGTTGAACTTCTGATGTAGGAATAAGATACAGATCCTCTCCTTCAATCTTAAATAAATCATCTTCAAATTTTGGAAGCTGCCCTGTACCCAAAAGCATATTTGAGTTTGCCATGAAAGGAACATACCATTCTTCAAAACCTCTTGCTCTGTTAAAATCCAAGAAATAATTAATTAAAGCTCGCTCAAGTCTAGCTCCAATTCCGCTTAAAGCACTAAATCTTGTTTTAGCCAACTTAACTCCTCTTGCAAAATCTATAATTCCAAGATTTTCTCCGATTTCCCAGTGTTCCTTTGGTTCAAAATCAAATGTTTTAGGTGTACCAATTTTTTCAAGAATAATATTTTCGTCTTCACTTGCTCCAATAGGGACATTTTCATTTGGAATATTAGGAATTGAAAGAAGAATATTGTCAAGCTCTTGTTCTAAAACTACAACATCATTTTCTAAAGCAGCTTTTTGCTCTTTTAAATTATCTATTTTATTTTTTAATTCTGTTGTGTCTTTGTTTTCTCTTTTGTAAGCACCGAATTCAGAAGATAAACTATTCTGAAGAGCTTGACAATTTTCCATCTCTTGTCTCTTTACTTTTGCATTTGCCAGTTTGATTTTTAAAGTTTCAAGCATAGCTCCATCAACTTTTTTTCGTTGAAGTAGCTCACTTACTTTATCAAAATTATTTTGTAAAAGTTTAATATCGATCATTAATTCAAGTCCATCTTTATAACTATATTTGCACCTTCTTCAACAACAGTGAAGTTGTGTTTTTGGCAAAAAGTTTCATTCATCTCTTCGCACATAGCGATAGCTTCTTGTAAAGCTTCGTCTTTTGATTCAAATTGTTGTTCAGCTTCTAAATCAGATCTTTTGAAACATCCACATTGTTTTTCCATTATTAAAGTTGTCATTTTAAGTATTCCTTATTTATTATTTTGCATATTTGCTTCTTTTATTATAACAGATAACTCCTCTTTTTTTATAAAATCAGCTCCCATGCTAACTATAAATTGGCTGGCTTCAGATATAGTTAAGGTTGTTGGCTTCACTAATGATTTATCTACCATGATCGCGTATCCGCTCGTAGGATTAGGGCTTGTAGGTATAAATAATACCCAAATATCTTCGTGCTTGTTTAAAACATAAGCTGGCACCCAAAGACCTATTCTTGGGTATTCTACAAGCACAACTTCTCTTCTTTCACTTTTTGCATTTGGTTTGAAAAGTTCTGTAATCTTTTTTACAATTCCATAAATTGTTCCAATTGCAGGAATTTTTACAAGAGTTGTATCTAAAAAATGTACCAATAAAGATTTTCCAACCCGTTCAATTGATGAGCCAATAAATGCCAAAAATAACAAA
>CAIJNA010000211.1 GCA_903821805.1 uncultured Campylobacterota bacterium
CCCTATAAAGAAGCTGATGCAATGGCCAAACTTATCCCTGATGAGCTTGGAATAAATCTAAAAGATTCATGGGAAAAAGAACCAAAACTCAAAGAGCTTTGTGAGTTAAATCCAAAGGCGGCAAGAGTTTGGGAATATGCTTTAGCACTTGAAGGGCTAAATAGAAATGCTGGAACTCATGCAGCTGGAGTTGTTATTTCCAATGATCCTCTTTGGTTAAAAACACCACTGTTTAAACCATCTGGTCAGGAATCTATTGCAACGCAGTACAACGGAAAATATGTAGAAGATGTGGACCTAATAAAATTTGACTTTTTGGGACTAAAAACACTTACTGTAATCGAAGGTGCTTTGCAACTTATAGAGCGAAAATATGGAAATAGAATCAACTTTATAGAGCAAGATGTAAATGATCAGGGCGTTTATGATCTGATTCAAACTGGACATACAATTGGATTGTTTCAAATTGAGTCAAGTGGAATGCAAGACTTAAATAAAAGACTTAAGCCATCAAATTTTGAAGATATTATTGCGGTACTTGCACTTTATCGACCAGGTCCTATGGAAAGTGGAATGCTTGATGACTTTATTGATAGAAAGCACGGAAGAGCTAAAATTGATTATTTCTATGATGAGTTTGAAGCACCACTTAAACCAATACTTGAACCAACTTACGGAGTTATTGTTTATCAAGAGCAAGTTATGCAAATTGTTCAAGTTATTGGTGGATTTAGCCTTGGTGGAGCCGATTTGGTTCGTAGAGCTATGGGTAAAAAAATTAAAGAAGAGATGGACAATCTTAAAGCTGAATTTGCAGATGGTGGTGTAAAAAAAGGTTATCAGAGAAGTCATTGTGAAGAACTGTTTGATCTAATCGTAAAATTTGCTGGATATGGATTTAACAAATCACACTCAGCTGCTTATGCTATGGTTACATTTTACACATCTTATTTAAAAGCATACTACACTACTGAATTTATGGCTTCATTGCTTACTAGTGAAAAAGATAATACAGATAAAGTAGTTAAGTATGTTGATGAAGTTAAAAGACTTGGATTTGATCTTGTGCCACCACATATTAATAAATCAGATTTGGTATTTAGTGCTGAGACTATTGATGATAAAAAAGTTGTAATGTTTGGAATGGGTGCTTTAAAAGGTGCAGGAGATGTTGCAATTAGTTCAATTTTGCGCGCTAGAAATGATGGTGAATTTAAAGATTTAGCTGATTTTGTAAGTAGAATTGATGGAAGTAAAGTGAATAAAAGAGTTATTGAAACACTAGCTAAGTCAGGTGGTTTGGATTGTTTTGGTTATTCAAGACGAGCTATATTAGAGCAGATTGAAGATATTGTAGATGCTGTTGGAAAAGCATCGCAAGCTAAAAAACAAGCTATTGGAAGTTTGTTTGGAGACGATGAAGAGATGATGAGTGTCGATATTTCCATTAAAGATATGCCAGAATATGATGCAAAAGAGATACTTGAATTTGAAAAAGAATCACTTGGATTTTATGTATCTGGTCATCCGCTTGATAGATATAGAGAAACTTTTAGTGAAATAAATTATACATTAAGTTCACAGTTCGATGAATTGGCTGATGGAAATGAAACTATTTTGATAGGCAAAATAGAAAATATTGCAAAGAAAATGTCAAAAAAAGGTAATTCATTTGGAATTGCTACGATTATAGATTTGCATGGAAGCTTTGAGCTTATGCTATTTGACAATCTCCTAAAAGAACTTGAAGATGATTTTGATATAGATAAGCCGATTGCATTTAAGGTTGGTGTAACTGTAAATGATTTTGGAGTTCGGTTTAACGTAAAAAAAGTTGAGTCATTAAAAGATGCAAAAAATGAAAAATTAAAAGTCAAAAGAGTAGCGGAAATTTTACCCCCATTAGTTATAAATATTCCATATGATGATAATGAATCGATTCTTTACAAGCTTTTTGAAGTTGTATCTTCAAATCAAGGGAAAAGAGATTTAGTATTTTGCATCAAATCAAAGCTTGGTGATGTGGAAATTGATAGTGGATACAAAATAAATAAAGAGTGTGAAAAATTATTAAAACAAATTGAGGGAATTTATGTCGAATAAAAAGAATATTTTGATAACAAATGATGACGGATTTGATGCTGTCGGACTTAAACATTTAGTTGAAGCACTTCGTCCTTTGGCTAATATAACAGTTGTTGCACCATCAGCAAATAAATCAGCTTGCGCTCATAGTATGACTTTGACACATCCTCTTAGATTTAAAAGTTTTGGCGATGATATGTACAAACTTGAAGACGGCACACCAACTGATTGTATTTTTCTAGGACTTCATACGTTGTATCCTGATGGTAAAATGCCAGATTTGGTTGTAAGCGGGATAAACATCGGATCTAATATGGGAGAAGATATTACTTATAGTGGAACTGTTGCTGGAGCTATGGAGGCTGTTTTACAAGGTGTTCCAGCGATCGCAATTTCACAAGTTCTTGATGACAAAATAAAAGAGATAATTGATCTTTGGGACTATTCATTAGCTAAAAAGTCAATTTTTGATATAGTTCAAAAGATTTTAGAAGACGGCTTTCCAGTTTCAAAAAGAAAGCTACTAAATATAAATATTCCTACTTGCGCTGTAGATGAGTGCAATGGTGTAAGAATCACTAAAGCTGGATATAGAGCTTATGGGAATGATTTTAGAACTTATCACGATCCAAAAGGTTCTGAATTTCACTGGATTGGACTACACCCACTTATCTGGGAGAGTAATGATAAATTATGTGACTTTGAAGCGGTCAATGAAAATTATGTATCAATAACGCCTATAAAGCTTGACATGACAAGCTATGATGATATAGAAAAATTAAACAAATGGATGGAAAAATAAATGACAATTTATAATATATTAAAACAAGATATCAAAGTTTTAAACAGAGATCTTAAAAGCGAAGATGAAATTATCGAGATTTTGAAAAAAAGACTTACTAAAAAAGAGTTCAAGTACTACATGATGAGACTTGAAAGTGTTGAAAAAGAACTTATGATGAAAGAACTGAAAGCTGATACGCAAAGATTTGATGACATAGAAAAAACAACAATTAAAAAGCTAAATGCTGAAAAATTAAAACACGAACTTTCAACAAAGATTTAATTATGCATATTACAAACAAACTCTCAAAGTATTTTGAAAAATTCGCTTCGCATGAATTTTCTTCGCCTATTCAAAGTTTCATAAACAATGGATACGTAAAACTTCTTGGCTTAAATATGAGCGAATTTCAAACTCCATCAAGTTATAAAACATTAAATCAATTATTTACTAGAGCTCTTGTGAAGCCACGAAGTTTTGACACAACAAGCAGTAATTTTATTTGTGTAGCAGATAGTTATGTAAGTGCACAAGGTGAAATCAGAGATAGAATAGCACTCCAAATAAAAGGTATGAGTTACGATATAGAAAGACTTTTTACAAAATATATTAGCGCTGAAAATATTGCTAAACTTAAAAATGGTAATTTTATGAATTTTTATCTAAGTCCAAAAGATTATCACAGATATCATAGTCCTTATGATGCAAAAGTTACAAAATTAATCCATGTTCCAGGAAAACTTTATCCTGTGAATTTTGCTTATTTAAATAAACAAGATGAACTTTTTGTTGAAAATGAAAGAGTTATTCTGGAATGTGTTACAAATGACAATAAACTATTTTATATGGTTTATGTTGGTGCTTTAAATGTTGGAAAAATGGTATTTGAATTTGAACCTAGAGTTGCAACAAATGAAGATGCTACGGAAATAAAAGTTTATGAATATAACGATTTATTTATAGGAAAAGGAGATTGTCTTGGTTACTTCAAGATGGGTTCAACAGTACTTCTTTTCTGGGAAGAGAATATGGTTGAGCTTGAAGATTTACTTGATCATAAAGTAAACTTTACAGACATTATCGCAACAACAAAATAATTATAATATTATGCAAAGTATTTTAATAACGGGATGTAGTACAGGAATTGGTCATGCTACAGCTTATTATCTCAAAGAAAAAGGCTATAGAGTTTTTGCTACTGCACGAACATATGAAGATGTTGAAAAACTGAAAAAAGATGGTTTTGAAGCATTTGTTCTTGATGTTAGAGACCATAAAAATATTACTGAAGTACTTAAAAATATTACAAATCTTACTGGCGGAACTTTAGATATTCTTTTTAATAATGCAGGATTTGGGCAACCAGGTGCAGTTGAAGATATAACAACAAATATTCTAAAAGAGCAATTTGAGACAAATGTTTTCGGACTTCATGAGATGATGTATCAAGTTCTACCAATTATGAAAAGCCAAGGAAGTGGTAAAATTATAAACCACAGTTCTGTTTTAGGAATCATAAGCTTAAGACTTCGAGGAGCTTACAATGCTAGTAAATATGCAGTTGAAGGACTTAGTGACACATTAAGACTTGAGCTTAAGGATACAAACACACCGATAAGTGTTACGGTTTTAAATACGGGACCGATAAAAAGTGAATTTAGAAATAATGCCAAAGCAAAAACAATTGAAAATATAGATATTGAGAATTCAAGATTTTGTGATGTTTATAAAAAAAGTTTATCATCTGCAAAAAGCGATGTTCCATTTTCTCTTGAACCAATAGATGTAGCTAAAATAGTTGAAAGTATAATATTGACAAAAGATGTGAAACCTAGATATTACATCACAAAAGCAACTTATATTTTGGGACTCGCAAAAAGAATTTTGTCTACTACATTACTCGATAAGATTCTTATTAAGATTTAATTTTTTATCTATTCGCTAACAACTCTTTTTTGTTGTCTTTTATTTTTTGATCCTATATTTTGTTTGTTCGAACTAGTAGTATTTTCGCTATAAATTCTTAAAAATGGCGGAAGACTTCTCCCTCCAACTTTTAAAATATCATTAACTAATAATTCTGCAACTTTTTCTTTTTGATGACCTTGAACAGCGGACATATAATCAAATAAGAATTTTGCAAGTCTATCGAGTGATATTTGCCATGTTGAATAAGTTTGGCCATACAGCCAATTTGAAAAATCATAGAAAGTTTCGTAAACACTTTTTTGATGAACTAACAGTTGAAATGTATTATTAAAGTTTCCACTATTATATACAAGATCCCAAAATCTCGAGAATCTTTTCATAATTTGCATTTGCGAAAAAGGTATTAGATCGTTTGCCAAAATATCATAAGGTGGAATATCGCTGTAAACCATTCCATATATTTCATCATGACGATTTAGCGTAGTGCCTGAAAGTTTTTTGAGTACTCCAACTTGAATTTCGCTATTTGATAAACTGCATAAATAATCAAGATTTTCTCCAAAACTTTCACAGCTTTCCCCAGGAAGACCTATTATTAAATCTAGATGAATATGAGCATTTGTTTCTTTTTCTAAAAATGCAAGATTTTCTTTAATCTTGGGAATATTTAAATTTCTTCTGATATTCTTTGCGATATCTTTTTTGAGCGTTTGAATTCCAATTTCTAGCTGAAGTGATGTCGGTGGAAATTGCTGAATTCTCATTTTTAGTTCAGCAGGAAAATGATCAGGAATAACTTCAAAATGAGTAGTAAATGGTTCATCTTTTGATAAGAAGAAGTCAAGGAGTTTATTCGCAAGCTTTATGTCTAAATTGAAAGTCCTGTCTATGAATTTAAAATTTCTAGACAAACTGGGTCCAGCCCACAAGGTGCTACTCCATATACTCCGCCTGCCGCCGGCGCGAATCCAGCCGCGACGCAGGAGACAGAGATTGCTTCGGCCCCGCCGTTTGCTTCGCAAGGCGAAGC
>CAIJNA010000212.1 GCA_903821805.1 uncultured Campylobacterota bacterium
GGCTAGTATTTATTAAATAAAAAGGAATAATATGAAAAAAATAATTTTAAGCTCAATAGTTGCTTCAATAATGGCAACATCAGCGAGTGCATTTATGGGACTAAACGCTGAAATTGGTGGTGGTATTTGGATGCCTTCTTTGTCTGGAACAGCAACTACTACAAATTCTATAGATTTTGGAACAGCTAATATGGATGATAAGTCTGCGAGTGGAAATAACTATCTTTACGCAGATTTTAGTCATTTTGTTCCAGTTGTACCGAATATAAGAATTGAAAAGTTAAGTTACAATATTGACAGTAACACGATATCTAATTCTGAAAAAGTTGATATGAAACAAACTGATATTGTTGCTTATTGGGGAATTCCAGTTATTTCAACAGCTACCGCTGGAGTACTAAATCTAAATGTTGGAGTTGATGTAAAGAATTTTAAAGGAACGATAGATACTGGTTCAAGTTATTATAAAAGCTTTGATGAAACATTACCGCTTTTGTATTTAAACACAAGAATATCGGTTCCATTTGCCCCTGTAAATCTTGAAGCTACAGCAAAACTTATATCATATGATGGAACAAAAATATCCGATAATGAAGCTAAAATGAGTATCAAACTACCTATTCCGGCTCCATTTGTGAATTTTAATCTTGACATTGGATACAAGACTCAAAATGTTACTATTTCTGATAATTTAGTAAGTGGTCTAAATACAAACCTTGATACAAAAGGCGCATTTTTCGGTCTAAACGCTAAATTTTAATCTTTAGCGTTTATTTTAATAAGTCAAAAGTTTGGCTTATTCTTTCAACATCCAGCTTCCATCTTTTTGTTTAATTGGTTTAAATTTATCATAAATCCATGGAAGTAATATATCCATTTCCTGTTCAGTTATAAAACCTTTTAAAGAAGGCATTATTCCAAATTTATCAAATGAAATATCTTCACAATTGGTTTTCTTTCTATCTGGAAAATATAAATAATCTTTCATAAAAGCAATAGATATTTTCTTCAATTCAACATCTGAAAGACCTTCATGCTCGGAATCCATACCCCAAACAAGATTTTTAATTGTATAGTTCATTGATGGTGAAACCATAGACTTTATAATTTTTGCATCTCTTGAAACTCCATCCATATGGCACATTTGACATTTTTGTTGAAAAAGTACAGATGGTTCTCTAATATCTTTAGCGTAGGATATTATAGTACATATAGCAATTATTGATACAACTTTTAAAACTTTCACAATAGCTCCTTTTGTTGGTTTTACAATATAAAATCTTATTGGTATTTATATTAAACGCAGCTTCAATTTTTAGAAATAGAATTATAAAAAGTAATAAGTCTCTTATCGATACTAAAATTAGAAAAACCAAAATGATTCTTTATATATTCAATAGTTTTGTGCTGATAAATAAAAACATGAGTTGGATCATTTTTATAATACCACTTATCAAAATTAATACTGTTATCATAAAGATGTGTCATACAATACAAAATACCAGTATCTTTTAGCATTGATTTTAACAATGTGAATTCATTCTTTGGGTTATAAAAATGTTCAATAACTTCACATGAAGTTATGAAGTCATATGTAGTATCAAGATTTTGTGGGTATTTATGAAAATAAGGATCATACATTTTCATTTCAAATCCATGATCTTTAAGTATTTTTGTAACAACAGGTGCATGACCTGCTCCA
>CAIJNA010000213.1 GCA_903821805.1 uncultured Campylobacterota bacterium
AAAATTAAGAATGATGAATTAATAATTTCTGTACTTGAGAAATTAAAAAATGAATATCAAATAAAATCAAATATGAAAGTAGAATAAACGTGGATAGAACAATATTAGCTCTGGATATCGGGACTACACAAATAGTCTCTATTGTTGCCCAAAATGATTTAAATGACAAAATAAATATTTTAGGTATTGGTAAAACATTAAGTGCTGGTATCAACAAAGGAAATATTGTTGATATTAATTTAGCTTCAAATTGTATCAAAGATGCAGTTTTGCTTTCAAGAAGTAGTTATGATATTGATATTGATGCTACGTATATTACTTTTTCTGGAATGAATACGAGAAGCATAAGAAGTAAAGGTGCAACACATATTCCTAATGGTCATATCACATCAAATGATATTAAATTAGTACTACAAAGAGCATTGTATGAAGTTCAAATTTCACCAGAGTTTGAGGCAATTCATGTTGTACCAATTCATTTTATGGTTGATGACAACAATCCTATAGACAATCCTTTAAATATGAATGGCTCAAGACTTGAAGTTTATGCAAATATAATAATGGCTAAAAAAACAGCTATAACAAATATTAGAAATACTCTCAAACAAGCAAATCTTGAAGATATTACATATGTTTTATCTTCATACGCTTCAGCGATTTCAACACTAGATAATGATGACCAAAAACTTGGCAGTATGGTTGTTGACTTAGGTGGTAGTACATCTGAATTTGCATTATTCCAAAATAAAGCTATTACCTTTAATGACACTATTCCAATTGGTGGAGAACAACTTACAAATGATATTTCTATGATTTTAAAAACACCATTAAATAGTGCTGATGAAATTAAGAAAAAATATGCAACATTGATCCCTATACTTGAGGATGAGAGTCATTTGATGCAAAAGATTCAAGTACCTCTACTTGGTAATGAATCATTAAGCGATGAAATTTCTGTAGATTATATACAAAAAATTACTCATGCAAGAATTGAGGAACTTCTGATATTAATTCAGCAAAAACTATTAAATAGTGGTCTATACAATAGCGTTAATACGATAATTTTAACAGGTGGAGTTTCAAAAATTCCTGGAATAGAATTACTTGCCAATGAAATTTACCAAGGAATTCATATTCAGGTGAAAAATCCTAAAAATATTCAAAATGGGTATGTTAATTTTAACGATCCAAGCCTTGCTGCAATTGCTGGACTATTGATGTATGGACTTGATCCTGATCCATCTTTTGAGTTAGATTCAAATAGAAATTTAAGAGAAAAAGCTCCAAAAATCAGAGCTCCAAAAATTGAAGAGAATATTCCAACTACAAAAGCCAATGAAAATTTAATTAATATTGTAAATGATATTAATGCTGCTGCAAAACAAGATGTGAAAGCTGATAATACAGTATCTCCTCTATCAAAAATAATGAAAAAGATTTCAGAATGGATGTAAACGAAATGACTAATGATAATTTATTCCAACCAATTATAGTTGAAGGAAAACCGACTACTTCATTGCCTGACAATGTGGCTAAAATAGCTGTTATTGGAGTTGGTGGTGGTGGATGTAATATGGTTAACCATATGATTCATGAAGGAATTCATAGAATTGATTTGATAGTATCAAATACAGATTTACAAGCGCTTAGGGTTTCTGATGCACCTATGAAAATTCAGCTTGGTGCTGAACTAACTAAAGGTCTTGGTGCAGGAATGAAACCTGATATCGGTAGAGAATCTGCAAGAGAAAGTTATGAAAAAATTAAAGAAGCATTAGCTGGTTCAGATATTGTTTTCATAGCTGCTGGACTTGGTGGTGGAACTGGAACTGGTGCTGCTGCTGTTGTTGCTCAGGCTGCAAAAGAGATAAAAGCATTAACTGTTTCTGTTGTTACAAAACCTTTCAAATGGGAAGGAAAAAGAAGAACTGCATTAGCTAATATTGGTCTTGAGGAACTTAAAAAATACAGTGATTCAATTATTGTTATTAAGAATGATAGACTAAAAGAGATTAGCGATGCTGATGTTGGTATGAAAGATGCATTCAGAATGGTTGATAATATTCTTTATCAAGCCGTAAATGGTATGAGTGAAGTTATTTTAAAACCAGGAAGCAGTGACATTAATGTTGACTTTGCGGACGTAAAAACAATTATGCAACATCGTGGTATGGCTCTAATGGGAATAGGTAAAGGAAAAGGTGAAAATGCAGCTCAAGATGCTATTGAGAATGCTATTAAATCTCCACTTTTAGATGAAGTTTCACTTGAAAGTGCAAAAGGGATCATGATTCACTGGACTTTTAATAAAAATCTTTCACTCTTTTCTGTAACTGAGATTATGGAAAATATTAATGATACGATTGACACAAATGCCGATATTATTTTTGGTA
>CAIJNA010000214.1 GCA_903821805.1 uncultured Campylobacterota bacterium
GAATTCTAATTATTATTTTAATGTTTACACTATTGCATTATAAAAAAGAGATATTTCAAAAATATATGATTTATTTCTTCTTAGCTTCTGTGTTTACTTTTTTTGCATCTGGAATCTTTGATCTTATCTGGGGAAGACTAGAGTCTTACGTATTTGATGGGGCTTCAAATTTAAATAAAGGCGAACTAAATCTTCATTTTTACACAGTTGTGCAAACGATAAGAGAAGCCGGAAGTATCTCTTTTGTGACATTTGGCGAACGAATTAGTGGAAGTGTTTTTGCATTTTTACTTTCATTTGGTGGATATATTTGGCTTTGCAAAAAACATCCGATTATGCTTTTGGGACTTCCGTTAGTGGGACTTGGCTTTTTGGCTCTTTCAAGTGGACTCAGATTTACGATTTATGCTGTTCCTGTAATGGCTCTTGGAATAGCATTTTTGATATCTGAACTTTCTAGAAAAGTTTCGAAACAAAGAATAATGCAAACAATAGTTGCATCTGTGCTTACAGTTTTGGTTCTTTTGCCAAATATTAATCACGCTATGGAATACAAAGTTCCCCCTGTTTTTACAAAAGATGAAGTTATTGTTTTGGATCAATTGAGATCTATTGCAAACCGTGAAGATTATGTTGTTTCTTGGTGGGATTATGGGTATCCTATACGATATTATGCAGATGTAAAAACTTTAATTGATGGTGGTAAGCATACTGGTGAAGTAAACTTTCCAACTAGTTTTGCACTAACTAATCCTCAAGATGTAGCCGCTAAAATGCTTCGTCTTGATGTTGAATATACTGAAAAAAAGTTTGCACTTGAAAAGGCCATAAAAGATGCAAAAGATAGCGGAAAAGCAAGAAATAAAACTCAAGATGAGATAGATCTAAAAAGAACAAATATAGCAAGTATGACTATTGATAATGGCTTTAAGGATACAAATGATTTCTTGACAGCTCTTAGTGGTGATGTGAAAATGCTTCCAAAAACAAGAGATATTTATATTCACATGCCAAGTAATATGATGGGAATCTATCCAACGATTAAACTTTTTTCTGGAATTAATTTGATGGATGGAAGTATGAATGCAAATCCATTCTTTTTTACAACATCTACTTTTAGTGAAAATAACGAATTTATAGAACTTGGAGATGGTTTAAGATTATCAAAACGTGATGGAATTTTGAAAGTTGGTGAAAACTCTGTTAAGATAAAAAGATTTGTAAAAACAGAATATGACATAGATGGAAAGTTGAAAGTTTCAACTCAAGATATGGCTTTCGATGGTTCTTTGAGTGTTATTTATATGACTAATTATAAACAATTTTTAGTTGTAGATGAGGCAACATTTAACTCAACATATTTTAAATTGTTTGTTCTGGAAGATTATGATAAAAAGTTTTTTGAGCCAACTATTTTAACACCGCTTGTAAAAGTATATAAGTTAAAAATTTAAGAAAATAAAATAAAGGTATAAATATGGTTTTGATGATTGATAATTATGATAGCTTTACATACAACATTGTTCAGTACTGTTTAGAGCTTGGTGCTGATTTGAAAATAATACGAAATGATGAGATGAGTATAGAGGAAATAAAAGCCCTAAATCCATCAAAAATAATAATTTCTCCAGGACCAGCTACACCAAACGAAGCAGGTATATGTCTAGAAGCTATAAAAGTTTTTGGTGAAACAATTCCTGTTCTGGGTATTTGTCTTGGACATCAAGCTATTGCTCAAGTTTATGGTGGGGAAGTTATAAAAGCACCAAAAATGATGCATGGAAAAACATCAAGAATTCAAGTTCTTACTGATGATTTAATGTTTAATGGATTGCCACGAGAGTTAACAGAGACAAGATATCACTCATTAACTGTAAACCAAAAAAACCTTCCAGATAATATTATTGTTACATCAAAATCTTTAGATGATGACGAGATAATGTCTCTTAGAATTAAAGATAAAAATGTTTATGGTGTGCAATTTCATCCTGAATCGATCATGAGCGAATATGGTCATGAAATGCTCGATAATTTTCTTAAGCTATAGGTTTTAGAAATCTTTTTGTGCGTAATTAAAATATGAATCAAATACTAAATAGGTACAATTTTACATTTGTTGGACTCTTATTATTTCATGTATTAGCGCTTATTTTTCTGGCAAATGACTTCAGTATTGCCAGTAATGAGATTCATGTTTTTCATGAAAACAAAGGGATAATAGGATTTTTAACTAATCTTTTTCCAAATTTATTTGCTACAACGATTATTTTTATCAAACTACCATTTATTTTGTTATACGCAATGAGTGCTATTGTTCTTTATTTATTGACTGAGAATTATTTCAAATATCAATATGATAGAGTATTTGCTGTTAGTATATTTATGCTTTTGCCTGGTGTTAATAGCGCGGCACTTCTTATGAATGAATCAATCATTGTTATTTTTTGCACCTTATTTTATTTGTACCTTTATAAGCTAAGCGGTAAAGAAAATTACTTTTTATTATTCTTATTTTTGTTTATTGATAACTCTTTTGCAATTTTATATTTAGCGCTTTTCTTTTATTCAATAAAAAAACAAAATAATTTCCTTTTGTTTTTTTCATTGCTTTTCTTTGGATTGTCAATGAGTTTTTATGGTTTTGATATGGGTGGACGTCCAAGAGGTTATTTTGTAGATACATTCGCCATTTATGCTTCAGTCTTTTCTCCTCTGTTATTTTTATACTTTTTTTACGCAATCTATCGATTCGGAATTAAATTTGAAAGGGATATGTATTGGTATCTCTCGATGACAGCTTTAGGCTTTTCTCTTGTAATTTCACTGAGACAAAAAGTTTACATAGAAGATTTTGCACCATTTATAGTAATTGCTATTCCTGTTATGGTTAAGTTGTTTTTACATAGTGTTAGAGTTAGGATCAAAGAGCATAAAGGAAATTATTTATTTTTTGCTTACTTGGTAATGTCTGTTTTGATCTTAAATTTTGTTGTATTTGTATTGAATAAATCATTATATTTGGTTATTGAAAATCCAAAAAAACACTTTGCATACGATTATCACATTGCTAAAGAGTTGTCAGAAGAACTCAAAAAGTTAAATATTAAAAGTGTAAATGCTGAAAGCAATGAGCTTCAAGAACGCCTTGAATTTTATGGTATCACAAAAAGTAACGGACCAAAATTAATCAAAGGTCAGCTCCAAGACATAAATTATGACATTGCAATAGAATATTTCAATAAAACTGTTGAAAAATATGATTTAGTCCAAAACTAGTTGTTACAAAACTAAACAAAGGATAATTTATCTTGATCTTGTGTGTAACTTTTTGCGCTAACTAACTTAAGAAAAGCTACAATTGAGAAATTAAAATTCTAAAAAGGGGAAAGTATGGCACAAAAAGCGATACGAGAATATGATGGTAAGGCATTATTTTCTAAACAATGGGAAAATTATTTCAGCGGATTTAATTATGGATTTAAATCTGTAATAGTAACAAGTGGTGCAGAACTACTTGAAATCGCAAATAAAAGTGGTTTCGAATGGCTAAAAAAAGAAGCACTTGTAGCAAAACCAGATATGTTATTTGGAAAAAGAGGTAAAAATGACCTTGTATTATTTAGGGACAAAAAACCTGGAGATGTAACTCTTGAAGTTGCTGCCAAATGGATTGATGCAAAATGTTCAGCTAATACAACACTTTTAAGTGGACAAAGCGGTGTTTTAACTCATTTTATAGTTGAGCCATTTACTCCTCATACGCAAGACCAAGAATACTATATCAGTGCAACAACTGTTGGTGAAGACGATGTTCTTTATATGTCAGCTGAAGGTGGTGTTGAAGTTGAAGAAAATTGGGACAAAGTTATCGAAGTAGCAATTCCAATCACTATGAGTGATGCTGACATGGAAGCTAAAATTAGAGCAAATATCCCTTCTGATATCCCAGCTGTAAACAAAGAAGGATTCGCAACTTTTGCTATATCGTTCTTTAAATTTTACAGAGACATGAATTTTGCATATCTTGAAATTAATCCAATCGTAATGTTACCAAACAATGACATGGCAATACTTGACCTTGTTGCAAGACTTGATGATACTGCTGGATTTATGATGGCTAATACTTGGGGAGAGATTGAATACCCAACAGCATTTGGAATGGAAGATCAAACTCCTGAAGAAAAAGCTATTGCGTTAGCAGACAGTAAATCTGGAGCTTCTCTTAAACTTACTATCTTAAATCCACTTGGAAGAATCTGGACAATGGTAGCAGGTGGTGGAGCATCAGTTGTTTACGCTGATACTATCGCAGACTTTGCAGAAGCTAATGGTGGAAGTGTAAGTGATTTAGCTAACTACGGTGAATATAGTGGTGGACCAACAACTGGTGAAACTAAATTTTATGCTGATACTGTAATTGATCTTATGACTAGACATCAAGATGAATTAGGTAGGGATAAAATTCTAATTATTGGTGGAGCTATTGCTAACTTTACAGATGTTGCCAAAACTTTTACAGGTATTATTCAATCATTTGAAGAAAATGCCGAAAAAATGAAAGCACACAATACTAAAATATACGTAAGAAGAGGCGGACCAAACTACGAAAAAGGACTTAAAGATATTAAAGAAGCAAGCGATAGATTGGGACTTTATATTGAAGTTTATGGACCAGAAACACACGTAACTGACATTGTCAGAATGGCATTAGAGAAGTAGGGAGAAACCATGGAAAAATTATACACAAACGAAACACAAGCTATATTTTGGAATAACAATGCAAGCGCAATTCAGAGAATGTTGGATTATGATTACACAATCAACAGAAAAACTCCATCGGTTGCGGCAATTGTAGCTCCAACAGCTGAGTCTAAATTTCAAAAATTCTTCTGGGGTCCAGATGAAATTATGATCAATCTTTATAAAAATACAGCAGCTGCTAAAAAAGCATATCCAAATGCTGATGTTTTATTAAATTTTGCATCTTTTAGAACTGCTTACGATGTGACAATTGAAGCATTAGAATTAGGTGGATTTAGTTCAATTATGGTTACTGCTGAAGGTATTCCTGAAAGACTTGCAAGAGTTATGAATCAAGCTGCTAGAGACAAAAATGTAACAGTTATTGGACCTGCAACAGTTGGTGCAATAGCACCAGGTGGATTTAAAATCGCGAATATTGGTGGAACAATCGAAAATATTATCCAGTCAAAACTACATAGATGCGGAAGTTGTGGACTTGTAACTAGAAGTGGTGGATTATTTAATGAACTTTCTAACATTATTTCTATTAATGCAGATGGTATCGCTGAAGGTGTTGCTATTGGTGGAGATAGATTTGTTGGAAGTGTATTTATCGACAATATGCTTAGAATGGAAAAAAATCCAGATGTAAAATATATGGTACTTTTAGGTGAAGTTGGTGGAACTGAAGAGTATAAAGTTATCGAAGCAGTTAAAAATGGTCTTATCAAAAAACCAATTATTGCTTGGTGTATAGGAACTATTGCTAAACATTTTAGTACTGGTGTACAATTTGGTCATGCTGGAGCTTCTGCAAATGCTGACGCTGAAACTGCTGTTTATAAAAATCAAGCAATGGCTGACGCTGGATTCTATGTTCCAACTTCATTCAATGAATTACCAAATAAAATCGCAGAAGTTTATGGAAAATTAAAAGCTGAGGGAATCATCGGTGAAATTGCTGAACCAACTCTTAGAAATGTTCCAAAAGTGAGAAGAAGCAAAGAGTTTATTTGTACAATTAGTGATGATAGAGGTGACGAAGCTACTTATGCTGGATTCCCAATTAGCTCAGTTGCAACACCTGATACTGGAAAAGGAATCGGCGATGTTATTTCACTTCTTTGGTTTAAAAAACAATATCCAAAATGGGCAACAGAATTTATCGAAACAGTTATCAAAACAGTTGCAGATCACGGTCCAGCAGTAAGTGGAGCACATAATGCTAAAGTAACAGCAAGAGCTGGAAAATCAGTTGTTGAATCTTTAGTTACAGGACTTTTAACAATCGGACCAAGATTCGGTGGGGCAATTGATGGTGCTGCAGAGCATTTTAAATATGCAAATGACAATAATTTAACACCAGCAGAATTCTTAAATCATATGAAAAAATTAGGAATTCCAATCCCAGGAATTGGTCACAGAATCAAATCTTTAAGAAATCCAGACTTAAGAGTTGTTGGACTTAAAAAATTTGCTGCTGAACATTTCCCAGCAACACCATTATTAGATTATGCATTAACTGTTGAGCAATTAACTACAAGTAAAAAAGACAATCTAATTCTAAATGTTGATGGAACTATCGGAATCTTAATGGTTGATATGTGGAGAGCTTTAGGATATTCTGAAGAAGAAATAAATGAGTTTATATCTTCAGGTACACTAAATGCATTCTTTATTGCAGGAAGAACTATTGGATTTATCGGTCATGTACTTGATGAAAAAAGACTTGCTATGCCTATGTATAGACATCCAATGGATGATATTTTATATCAAGTTGATATGGCTGAAGAGATCGAATAATATATCTTTATACCTTTTGTTTAAAAGCCACTCTTCTTTTGGGTGGCTTTTTTTATTATTGAAACAAAAAGCACTTACAAACAATAATATTTATTCTAAATGTTAAATAAAACTATAATCAACAAAGATCTATTAAAATATAATCATGTAAATATATTCAATACATAAAAAAAGATATTTGTTTGAAAACTACACCACAGATTATGTAAATAATTTGAAAATAATCAAATTAAAGAAATTAAACTTGATCAAAATACCCTATATAAGCAGAGTTAGAAGCAAATAATTTTATATATTGAGAATTCCCAAATTCCCCATCCACATTAAGCAACCTCTAAGCAACTACCCATTATAATTCCCGTCCTTAAACACAAGAGCTTTAAAAACTCTAAAAGTTTAAAGAGATGTTCTATAAC
>CAIJNA010000215.1 GCA_903821805.1 uncultured Campylobacterota bacterium
TGAGTTTACCAGCGATTTTAGTAATTCTGCTAATAATATCATTTTGCACCACTTTATATTCATCAGGTACTACAAACGAATTCTCTTTTATCTCAAGTTTGAGTTTATCTTGAATTTTACCTTGCTTATTGATATATTCTTTTTCTAGTAAGTAGTGATGGATACTTTCACTTCTTTTTGCTCCAAAGTATTCAATCTCTCCAGTTTCATTTTTAAGAGTTATATTTGCAAATTCATGAGCGACAATAACACCAAATTTGATACCTTCTTCTTTTTCAATCTCTTCTTGTAATCCTTTTGCGAAGTCCTCATAGCTCTCATTTGCCATAACTGTAAGGGTATTTGTAGGATAGCCATAAACTCTTTGCCCATCTTGATTTACACAAATTCTAAGCCCTCGACCAATTTCCTGTCGTTTTTTTATAATAGAGTTTGTTTCATTGAGTGTACAAATTTGAAATACATTTGGATTATCCCATCCCTCTTTTAAAGCACTATGAGAAAATATAAATCGTAATGGTGATTCAAAAGAGAGGAGTTTTTCTTTATCTTTCATAATGAGTGTAAATGTATCTTCATCATCAGCATTATTACCCGTGCTATCTTTGAGTACACCCTTTTTGTCACTACTAAAATATCCATTATGTATTTTTGAAACTTCAGTATCTATATCTTTTATACTATCAAAAAGTGTTCTAAATTTTCTTTGTTTTATCACTTCTTTGTACTCTTCCTCAAACCATTGTGAATATTTACCTTGTAAAGCAACACCATCATCACCATATTGTCTATAATTGGCAACTCTATCGATAAAAAAGAGTGAAAGTACCTTAATCCCTTGCGGATTAAGATACAGTTCTTTTTCTAAGTGTTCTTGTATAGTTTTTCTAATTTGTAGTCGTTTTATCGAATCTTCATCAACATCACCTATAGTTTGTCCAAGATTTACGCTGATACCGTTGCTAAACTCTATATATTCATCATTTGGAGTTCTATTTATCTCATTGACAATAAATCCACTATACATATCAAGCCCATTTGAAAGTTCGTACAAATCACTATTATCTTTGATTGTAATAGTTTTTTTGGTAGCTCCAGAAGTGGCACTCTGATATATCTCTATTTTTGCACTTATTGGTGTATTTTTCTTCTCTACACTTAGAAACTTGATATAAGCTGTATTTGAATTTTCACTTGTAGTTACATTTGCTACTTCTATTTGTTTGACAAGTTTTTGCTCATAAGCATCGATACTATCAAGCTTATACATAAGATTATATTTTTCTATGTGTGTTGCACTGTATCTTAGACGACAAAGTGGATTGAGAGTCTCAATCGCTTCTTTTGATTTTGGTGTATTATCAACACTTTGTGGCTCATCTATGACAACTATTGGATTTGTACTAGAGATAAAATCAATAGGCTTTTGACCATTTAATCTATCATTTGTTCGGTGGATGATATTTGCTTTTGTGTCTTTTGTAGTATCACTGAAACTTTTTCTAAAAGCATCTATGTTTATCACCATTATTCTTATCTCATTACTTGTTGCAAAATCTCGCACCTGCTCCAAGTTGCTACTATCATAGATAAAATAATCATAGTTTATATTGTCAAATTGCCCTTTGAAGTGTTCTTTTGTAATCTCCAAAGTCTTATAAGTTCCCTCTTTGATAGCAATAGAAGGCACAACGATAATAAACTTTGTAAAACCAAATTTACGATTAAGTTCAAACATACTTTTGAGATAAACATAAGTTTTTCCAGTACCAGTTTCCATCTCTACAGAAAAATCCATACTAGATAATTTATGTGATTGTGGTAGTCCATTTGATAATTGAATATTTTGAATATTACTCAAAATCTCATCATCAAGTAGCTCTAATCTATTTCCGATACCAAGTTCGTTTTGGTAAGTCAAAAGATTGTCATTGATACTTGTAACAGTAAAGTTGCTTTGGCAAACCTCTTGCCCCTCAAAGATACCCACTATTGAGTTGATAGCTCGTTCTTGATATTTTAAATTGCTTTCAAATTGTATTTTCATATTATTTGCTCTGTTAAAAACTTTTGATATGCTGTTTCTAAGTTTTTAAAATCTTTATTGTCTTTTGTTAAAA
>CAIJNA010000216.1 GCA_903821805.1 uncultured Campylobacterota bacterium
ATGAGTCTCTTGGTTTTTATAGTTGTCAAATTATTGTTCCAGGTTTTAGCGAAATTTATGAATTTGAAGATTTGATTTACAACAACAAAAATACTGCAAAACTCATAAGAAGAATGGTATTAAACTTCACAGACTACGAGCCAAATGAAATACTTGACATGATCTCTTCACTTGACAACTCAATAGATGTTGGAAAATATATTGGGGTAATTTTTAAAAATCCATTTACTATGGCTGAATTTAAAGCTCAAATGCATATACTTTCTGATGAACTAAATGAAGCGAAAGAGATATTATTTTTTAATGAAAACGCGAATAACAAAAGACTTTCTCAGGTAGTAAGCGAGCTAATCCTTTTAGATGATGAAAACTATAATTTTAGTGATTTTGAAAGTGGCCTTTACAGTATTTTTGGAAAAGATTTAGTTTCAAAAGGTCTAAATATAATAGCTTCTAAAGAGTATCTTATTGATGTATCAGTTAGCGAAGAATATGAAAATATTTTAAGCTTTTATGATAAATTTAAGGCTTTTGATACAAAATAATTTATAAACTATTTTGTATCATTTGGTACTAAAATATACATTTCACCCTGTTCTTTCATATTTCCAGCTAGGTTTTTTGCATCATCACCAAATCCAAAAAAGAAATCAGCGCGAATCTTACCTTTTATTGCCCCACCAGTGTCAGCTGCGATCATAAGTTTTTCTATTTTCTCTTTTGTAAGTGGATTTCTCGTTTTTAAAAATACTGGATATCCAAGAGGTATGCTTTTTGTATCTACAGCTAAATTTCTTCCTCCAACAAGCTCTACTCCAAGCGATCCAGTTGCACTTCTAGATGATTCGTTAAAAAAAATATAGCTCTCATTTAGATTTAAAATATCGTCTATTTTTTCAGGATTTTCATTTAGCCATTTATGAATCGTTTTCATAGAAACATCACCTTTTTTAAGATATCCCTCTTTCAAGAGATGTCCTCCAATAGCTAGATATTTTCTTCCATTTTGTCCATCGTATCCAACATTTATAGTTTCGTTAGTGTCTAATTTGACTTTACCGCTTCCTTGAATATGTAACGAAAAAAGCTCTAATTTGTTATCGACATAACAAATAGTATCAAAAGTATTATTGGTATCTATTTCTTTTCTAGTTGGATATGGGATAAGTTTACTGCCATCAATTTTACCTCTTAAAACCATTCCTTTAAGACTTGGATATGCGGAAACCAAATCAACAACAACTAAATCTTTTGGTGTTTTGTAGATAGGATATTGATATTTATCTGATTTCGTTCGACTTCCATACAACAGTGGTTCATAATATCCAGTTATAAGACCAGTGTCTTTATTCTCTTGGTCAAAAAGCTTGTAAGGTGTAAAATTTAATTTAAAAAATTCTTTCGAATTGTTAGTATCATTTGAAAGTTTACAAGTGTTTTTCATCTTTGATTTTGGACTTTGACAAGCTTTTCTAAAAACATCCAATGCTTCATCAATATTATCATCATCAAATGCTTCAAGCTCATTCCAGCCTACTTTTTTTAGATTTGATTCTGAAATATTTTCCATTTTGACGTATTCTGATTGACTAACACACCCACCAACAAATAAAGAAACATAAACAATAGATATAGTGTATAAAAGAGAACGTGAGACTTTAATCATTAAAAATTAGCTTTATTGTTTAGTTTTTCAATAGTGTATTCGGAAATATTTATCCAATCTCCTATTAAATCTGCCTTGCTCGTAACTTCTATACTATTAAAATATTGATCATATCCAAAATATTTTCCATCTTTTTCATTCTCTATCAGAATATCCAAACTACCCCTTGAAGCTCTAAACTTATAGTTCTTTTCATCAATAATTGCAGTTAGTTCTGCCAATCTTTTTTTCGCTATATCACCATTGATTTGTCCTGGCATTGATGCACTAGGAGTTCCGTCTCGCTTACTATATGTAAAACCATGAAGATGAGTTAGTGGAAATCTATGAATATTTTTCATTGCTTCTTGCCAAATAAAATCACTTTCACCGGGATGTCCAACAATAAAGTCAGTCCCAAGAGCATATCCTTTTTCAGATATAAATTCAAAAAGTTCCAAATCACTTTTAAGTTTATTTCTTCTATTCATAAGATTTAACATTTCTTTTGTAGTGTGTTGAAGTGCTATATGCAAATGTTTGGCCATCCAAGGTTCATCCAATATTTCTTTAAATTCATTAGTTATTTGTATTGGCTCAACACTTCCTAGTCTAATTCTTCTCACACCTTTGATATTTGAAATCTTTTTTAAAAGTAAAGCTAAGCCATCTTTTCCATCGATTCCTTTTCCGTATGACCCAAGGTTTGTGCCAGTTAAAATAAATTCTCCAAAACCATTTGATGCGAGAAGTGTTATTTGCTCTAAGATTTTTTCTTCACTATAACTTCTTGAATTTCCTCTAACATAAGGAATTATGCAGTAACTACAACGAAAATCGCAACCCTCTTGAATCTTAATAAAAGCCCTACTTTTACCAATCATATCCTCAATTATTGTATTGTCAATATGATTTAAATCACCCGCTTCAAAAAAACGATTATCATTTTTTAATAGTGTATTGATATTTTCTTTTTCGCTTGCTCCAAAAAGGGAATCAATTTTTGACTCATTAAAAAGTGTCTCCCCTTTTGTCCAAACTCCGCATCCAGTAAAAACAATGCGAGGATTCTTATGAAATTTTTTCAGCCCATTAATGTAACCCCTAGCCGTACTGTCAGCACTATTTGTAACGGTACAAGAATTAATTACCACTATATCAGCTTCATGTTCGTCAAGAGTAACATCAAAATCTTCAAGTTTTGACATCATTATTTGACTATCAACGACATTTGTTCTGCATCCAAATGTTTTAAAAAATACTTTTTGCTTTGATTGATTCATTAATTTCCACTCGGCCCATCAAAGAATCCATGAGCTGGCGTAGTGCCAGGTAGAAAGCTAAGTGCTGTATCTTGAGCATTTCCATCAGCTACTCTCAAAGTTTGTGTTGGGTAAGCTAGCGTTATGTCATCTTCTTTAATAAAAGCATCAAGTATTTCCATACTGATCTTACTTCTGAGGCCAAGTGTAGCATATGAATTTGTATAATACCAAGATGATATTGAGATTCCATAAGGTTCTATAAAAGAAAAAATTCTAGGCTCAGGGTTTGTATTTCTAAGTACATATCTTGATTTCAGCTTACTCATTCTTTTTTTTGTCAAATCTGTAAATCCTCTTGAATTATGAGTGACAATTTGAGTTGCTATCTCAATAGCTTTTTTATGATTCGAATCAAAAGTAATATGAAAATCTATTCCATCCCAAACGGTTCTAAGACCATCATAAGTGTAGTTTGAGAGAAGATCTGTAAAAATATAATTATTTGGCACAAAAAATACTCTTCCTGAGCGTCTACTTTTTGTATAAGTTGTAAGTGTCACATCTTCTCTCACTGTCATTTTAAAAAGCGATATGTCCAATACATCGCCAACCATTTCTGTACCATCTTTTCCACTAACTCTGATTCTATCTCCAACCCTTACAGCTCCACTTGTCATGATTACAAACCATCCAAAGATTGACATAAACCAATCTTTTAAGGCGATTGCGATACCAGCAGAGGCAAACCCAAGTACTGTAACAAGATATGATGCATTTTCAATATAAGAGAAAAGCAATATGAAAATAATCAAAAATATAAGTAAAAAATTGATCAATTTATTTGATGTATATAATGAATCGTCATTCGTAACATATTTACGTAAAGTATATTTGATACCAAAAGCAATAGTAGATAAAATCAAAAGAACTAACGATAATTTAACTGTTCTAGTAATTTCATCGGAGATCTTCTCCTCAGCTTCTTGCTTTAACTGATCGACTTTTCTACTATAAACTTCACTTGTAGTTGCAACAATTTCTGCAACCATTGTAAAATCATTTAGTCTTTTTTGGGCTATTTGCATTTGTCCTACAACCGGGCTTGTCGTACTATTATTATCAAGCTCCAAAATCTGTTTATAAAGACCCATTTCTTCAAGTAAAACTTTTACTAAAACATTTACTTCTGCGCTTGTATCCTTGTATATTTTTACATTTTGATCAAGTTTTTTTATGAATGAATAAGCTTCAATAATACTAAATGGATTTGATACTTTTGGCATTGATTCAACTTCATTTGGCTTTATCATTTTACCTATTGGTGAATCTTTGTACTCGTCTATTAAAGCTAGCTCATTTTCTTTAATTTTTATTTTATTTGTCAACTGATATGACAATTCTTTGTATTTGACACCTTCCCAAGCACTATATTTTTTAGCATCAAATCTTACCTGTTCCAACTCTTTTTCAATATTTCTATATGCTAAATAATTATTATATCTTTCAATCAAAATGTTTGCTTTTAAATTGTGATTCAGGTTTACAATATTGTTTTGAAGCTCTGTTTTATCCTTGGCAACAACTTCTACTTGATTCTGAACGCCTGTATTCTCATCTACATTGACAATATTAGCGCCAAAAGCAAATTGTATTAAAAACAGAGAAACAGCAAATAACTTAGGTAAAAAATTCATTTTGAAAATCCTTGAAGTACTGAAATTACTGTATCTTTATTGATTTCATCAGTAATTTTTACATCACCTATTCCAACTGGAAGGATAAATTTTATTTTATCATCTAATGATTTTTTATCCAAGAAGAAGTGATTATAAAAATCTTCAACATCTTTGATGTAATAAGTAGTTGGTATATCATAACTATTAAGTAAATCTTTTATTTTCTGAGCATCTTCTTTTGTCATGAGTCCAATTCTTACAGCTAATTCATTTGCCATAACCATACCTATTCCAACCGCTTCCCCATGTAAATATTGACTATATTTTGTTTCATTTTCTATAACATGTCCAAAAGTATGTCCATAATTTAAAGCAGCTCTAACACCCTGCTCTTTTTCGTCAATACTCACTACATATGCTTTAGTTTCAACGGATTTTTGGATAGCAATAGCAATATTTTCTTTTCCATCCAAACGATTAGCAGAAAGCCAAAGAAAGAAATCTCTACTGAAACAAACTGCCATCTTTATAATTTCCGCAACACCTGCTCCAAATTCTCTTTTTGGTAATGTTGAAAGAAAATACGGATCTATATTTACCTCAATTGGCTGATGAAAAGCTCCAATTAAATTCTTACCAAATTTATTATTTATTCCAGTTTTTCCGCCAACACTTGCATCAACTTGACTCAACAGTGTTGTTGGAATTTGAATAAAGTCAATTCCTCTTTGATAAATACTTGCAGCAAAACCTGTCATGTCACCTATAACTCCGCCACCGAAGGCTATTAAAACTGAACTACGGTTTAATTTTTGCATAAAACAATGTTCAAGAATCATCTCGATAGTTGCCATGGTTTTATATTCTTCTCCATCAGGGATCGTAACAACAGATATCTCTTTTGCTTCAATATGTGAGAGTAAATAATCCAGATGAAAACCACTAACTGTAGGGTTTGTAACCACAACAGCTTTGCTATTTAATTTAATATTTTTTAATTTATCTATATTAACATCATACGAACTATTTGGTAAAGTTATATTAACAATCATTTTATATCCAAAATTTATTTTAAAAGATCCTGATTTTAACGAAAACTTACTAAAAATAGATATAATCCCGCCAATGATTTTAGAACTATTTAAAGATATTACAAAAGTACCAAGATGTAGCGGAACACATCAACCATTTATAGATTTCATAATTGCTTTTGCAAAGCAATTTGACTATACTTGTCAAGTAGATGAAGCAAAAAATATTCTGTGCTACAAAAAAAATCAACAATCAATTATTTGTCTCCAATCACACTATGATATGGTTTGCCTAGAAGATGGCAAAATTCCAGAAATAGTAGAAATTGATGGATTTTTAACAGCAAAAAACTCGACTCTCGGCAGTGACAATGGGATTGGATGCGCATATATGCTACAGCTTATGAAAGAGCATAAAATTGCAGAATTTTTATTCACAAGTGATGAAGAGATTGGATTGATTGGGGCAAATAATTTAACACTCCCATTAGTATCGAAATACATGCTAAATCTAGATAGCGAAGAAGAAGCTAGAATATGTATCGGTTGTGCCGGTGGAATTGATATTTTTTGCAATTCAAACAAGTCTAAACCAATTAAAGATAAAAACTATAAATCTTTCTATGAGATTTCAATAACTGGGCTAGATGGTGGGCATAGTGGTGTAGATATCGATAAAAACATTCCAAATGCAATAAAATTAGTTGCCCAAACTATAAAAGATTGTGATGGGGATCTTATTAAAATAGATGGTGGAGAAAGAATAAATTCTATACCAAAAAAATGTAGTGCAATTATTTTATCAAGCATAGTGCCGAAAATTTCGCATGAAAAAATGTCTGTCAAAAAAGTCGATATAGAAAATGAAAACTATCAAATTTTTGACGACAAGATTGTTGATTTTTTATGTGAATTTAAAAATGGTGTTCTAGACCTAAATAGTGAGCTTAATCTTCCTCAAACATCAATCAATTTATCAATTATCAAAACAGAAAATGCTAATATTGAAATATCTTTGAGCGCTAGAAGCATGGATAATGAAGATTTGGCAAATATCAAAGAAACCACAATTAATGAAGCTAAGGATTTTGGATTTAGTGTACGCACAAATGGCAAATATCCAGCTTGGAGTCCAACGAAGAATATTTTTTCTGAAATAGTTTTTGAAATCTACAAAAAATATGATGAAAATGTATCATTTGAGGCTGTTCATGCTGGTCTTGAATGTGCTATTTTTAAAGAAAAGTATCCGCAAATGTTCATAACATCAATAGGTCCGAATATCTATTTTCCACATGGGAATCGTGAAAAGTGTGAAATCAAATCTATTCATAGAGTATATGAAGTATTAAAAGAAATTGTAGATATAATTAATATTAATGATACAAATTCTTAACATGAAAAAAATTAATAAAAACTAAGGGGAACAATAAATGGATTATTTAAAAATTACTGGGGGAACTAAACTAGAGGGGGATGTTGTTATTACAGGTGCTAAAAATGCAGCACTTCCGCTTTTAGCTTCAACTATATTGGCTTCAAATGATGTAAAAATTTCAAATTTACCAAATGTTGTAGATATAAAAACTCTTTTAAAACTTATTGGTATGCTTGGTGGAAAATACGATCATAATATCAACGAAATTACACTAAATACAACTGAACTAAACAAAACAGAAGCTACATACGATATTGTAAAAACTATGAGGGCTTCTATTTTGGTTCTTGGTCCGCTTCTTGCTAGATTTGGACACTGTGAAGTTTCACTTCCTGGTGGTTGCGCAATAGGTCAAAGACCTGTTGATTTACATCTTAAAGCTCTTGAACATATGGGTGCAGTTATCGAAATAAAAAATGGATATATTGCTGCGACTGCTCCGGATGGTTTAAAAGGTGCGACTATTGTATTTGATAAAATAACAGTAACTGGTACTGAAAATATTGTTATGGCTGCAGCTTTAGCAAAAGGGAATACTACAATCATAAATGCCGCAAAGGAGCCTGAAGTTGTTCAGCTTTGTGAGGTTTTAAGAGATGCTGGTGTTTCTATCAAAGGTATTGGAACAAATACTTTAGAAATAGTTGGTAACGATAGAAAACTTTTAGAGTTTAAACCTTTCAGTATTATTCCAGACAGAATTGAAGCTGGTACATATTTATGTGCTGGTGCTATAACAAATCAAGTTTTAAAAGTGACAAATGTTATCCCTAAACATCTCGAGGCGATGCTGATTAAATTTGAAGATATGGGTTTCAAAATCCTTAGAGAAGAGAATGCTGTTACTATTTTTCCAGCAGATAAGATCAAGCCAATAAATATCACAACAACTGAGTATCCTGGTTTCCCAACTGATATGCAAGCACAATTTATGGCGCTTTGTACTATGGCTGAAGGTGTTAGCATTATTGATGAAAAATTATTTGAAAACAGATTTATGCATGTTAGTGAGCTTTTAAGAATGGGTTCTGATATAAGTCTTAATGGAACTGTTGCTACGGTTATAGGAACTCCGAATAAACTTTTTGGTACAGATGTAATGGCAACAGACTTAAGAGCTAGTAGCGCTTTAGTTTTAGCTGCACTTGTAGCCGAAGGAGAAACAACTGTTCACAGAATTTATCACCTTGACAGAGGATATGATAGATTAGAAGAAAAACTTACAAATCTTGGTGCAAAAATAACAAGAGGAAAAGAATAATCAATTTTCCAGCTAGAAAGAAATTTCTTTCTAGCTAACCTATAAACTCAAAACCGCATCAATCATGACGTCAAAAACTTTAATAATTTCATCATTTTTAATAACATATGGTGGCATAAAGTAAACAACATTACCAAGAGGACGAATTAAAACTCCATGTTTTAAAGCAAACTCATAAATGCGTAACCCTATTCTGTCTTCACTCTTATAACCAAGAACATCGAATGCAAAAATCATCCCTTGCTGTCTAATATTTGTCACAGATACTAATTCTTTAAGTCTTAGCGACTGTTCCCTTATAAACTCTATAGTATCTTGATTCTTTTGTAAAATATTTTCATTTTCCAAGAATTCGAGTCCAGCTATTGCAGCTGTAACAGATAGTGGATTTCCAGTATAACTGTGTGAATGCAAAAATGATTTTGCACCTTTTGTGTCATATTCACAATAAAACATATCGTATATTGTATTTGTCAACATCACAACACTAAGTGGTAAATAACCTGCCGTAAGACCTTTGCTTAGAACCATAAAATCAGGTGTAATTCCTGCTAATTCGCACGCAAATAATTTACCTGTTCTTCCAAATCCAACTGCAACTTCATCAGCTATAAGTAGGACATCATACTTATCGCAAAGACTCCTAAGTCCATTCAGATATACAGGATGGTACATATTCATATTTCCAGCACATTGTACAAGTGGTTCAACGATCACTGAAACAATATTCTTATGGTTTAATTTTAAAATATTTTCCATATCATCAAGAGCAAATTTTGCCTCTTCTATTGTCTGATTTTGTGGTGATTTTGCCTGAAGTGTTTTTATTAAAATTGGATTGTATACATCTTTGTAAAGTCCCATATCACTAACACTAAGTGCTCCGATAGTCTCACCATGATAAGAACCACTAAGTGATACAAAATATTCTCTTTGCTCGCCTTTATTTGAATAGTAATGGAAAGCCATTTTAAGCGCAACTTCAATCCCACTACTTCCATTATCTGCAAAAAAAACTTTATCTAAACCTTTTGGTGTTAATTCAACCAATTTTTTTGATAATTTAATAGCTGGTTCATGAGTAAACCCTGCAAGTAAAACATGCTCCAAAGTATCCAGCTGTGCTTTTATTTTTTCATTAATGTATTTATTGCTGTGACCAAGAGTATTTACCCACCAAGAACTTATTGCGTCAATATATTTATTGCCATCGAAATCCTCAAGCATTACTCCATTACCGCTTTTAATTGGAATTAAAGGCAATCTTTCATGATCTTTCATCTGGGTGCACGGGTGAAAGATGTATTTTAAATCTTCCTCTTTTAATTTAGCATTTGTCATAGACTTACCTACTCCACTCTTTCTTAGCTCTATCGCTTTCTCGCTTCAAGTCTTTTTCTTTTAAAGCATCTCTTTTATC
>CAIJNA010000217.1 GCA_903821805.1 uncultured Campylobacterota bacterium
CAGATTGATGGGAAAAGCTAGCTTTATAAAAATAGAAGATGAAAGTGGGATGCTTCAAATATATGTAGCTAGAGATAATTTGGAAGGTGAATTTTATAATGAAGTTTTCAAAAAGAATATCGAGGTTGGTGATATTGTTGAAATAGAAGGTTTCCCGTTTGTTACTGGTCATGGAGAATTATCTCTGCATGCAAACAAGATTACTATCTTAACTAAAGCTATAAGCCCTCTTCCTGAAAAATTTCATGGTATTACAGATAAAGAATTAAGATACAGACAAAGATATTTAGATTTAATCATGAATAGTGAAGTTAGAAAAACTTTTCAAATTAGAAGTAAAGTAATAAGTCTTACTAGAAGATTTTTTGAAGATAAAGGATTTTTAGAGGTTGAGACTCCAATGATGCACCCAATAGCTGGTGGAGCAAATGCTAAGCCATTTACAACTCACCATAATGCTTTAGGTGTAGATAGATATCTAAGAATTGCCCCAGAATTGTACCTCAAAAGACTTATAGTTGGTGGTTTTGAAGCAGTATTTGAAATCAATAGAAACTTTAGGAACGAAGGAATGGATGCGACTCACAATCCTGAATTTACTAGTATTGAATTTTACTGGGCATACAAAACGTATAAAGATTTAATCATTATAACTAAAGAATATTTTGAGTATTTATTTGAACATTTAAATTTACCGACTATCTTGCCTTATGGTGAACTAAATGTTGATTTCTCAAAATTCACTGAGGTTCCATTAATCGAATCACTGACAACTATCGGTGGTGTTCCATCAGATATTGTAAATGATATTGAAAAAATTTATTCATTTTTAAAAGAAAGAAAAATAAACGTTAAACCAAATTTAAATCTTGGACAACTTCAAGGTGAATTATTTGATGAATTCGTTGAGGAAAAATTAGTAAATCCAACATTTATTACAGAATATCCTGTTGAAATCTCTCCATTAGCTAGAAGAAATGATGACAATTTTAATTTAACTGATAGATTTGAGTTGTTTATAGCTGGACGAGAAATAGCAAATGCATTTAGTGAGCTTAATGATCCTCTTGACCAACTTGAAAGATTTAGAGGACAAATGACTGCTAAAGAACATGGTGATGATGAAGCTCATGAAATGGATGAGGATTTTATTAATGCTCTATCTTACGGAATGGCTCCAACGGCTGGTCAAGGAATTGGTATAGATAGACTTGTTATGATGCTTACTAATGAGCACAGTATTAGAGATGTTCTTTTATTTCCTGCAATGAAACCTGTTTTAAAAGAGATAGATTTGCATGCAGATAGTGAAGAATAATAAATAATTAAATTAAATAAAGGAAATTAAAATGAGTTTTTTAAATAATGCTAATTTAGCAATCGCGGATGCAGAAGTTTTTGGAATGGTTGAAAATGAACTTCACAGACAAACTAATCACTTAGAAATGATTGCTAGTGAAAATTTTACTAGTCCAGCAGTTATGGAAGCTATGGGGAGTGTTTTTACAAACAAATATGCTGAAGGTTATCCTTACAAAAGATACTATGGTGGATGTGAATTCGCAGATGGTGTAGAGCAACTAGCTATAGATAGACTTTGTAAAATATTTGGGTGTACATATGCTAATGTTCAACCACATAGTGGAAGTCAAGCAAATGGTGCAGTATACGCGGCACTTTTAAATGCTGGTGATAGAATCTTAGGTATGGATTTAAGTCATGGTGGGCACTTAACGCATGGCTCAAAGCCATCTTTTTCTGGTAAGAACTATCAAGCATTTTACTATGGTGTTGAACTTGATGGTAGAATAAATTATGAAAGAGTAGCTGATATTGCAAAAATGACAATGCCAAAAATCATTGTTTGTGGTGCATCTGCTTACGCTAGAGAAATAGATTTTAAAAAATTTAGAGAGATTGCTGATAGTGTTGGCGCGATACTTTTTGCTGATATAGCACATATTGCTGGTTTGGTTGCTGCTGATGAACATATGAGTCCATTCCCGTACGCAGATGTTGTAACTTCAACAACACACAAAACTCTAAGGGGTCCAAGAGGTGGAGTTATTATGACTAATAATGAAGAGATAGCAAAAAAAGTCAATAGTGCTATTTTCCCAGGTCTTCAAGGTGGTCCACTTGTTCATGTAATAGCTGCAAAAGCAGTTGCATTTAAAGAAATACTAGATCCATCATGGAAAGAATATGCGAAACAAGTGAAAGCGAATGCAAAAGTTTTAGGTGAAGTTTTAGTTAGCAGAGGATATGACCTTGTAAGCGGTGGAACAGACAATCATCTAGTTTTAGTTAGCTTTTTAAATAAACCATTCAGCGGTAAAGATGCTGATGCTGCTCTTGGTAATGCTGGAATTACAGTGAATAAAAATACTGTTCCAGGTGAAACTAGAAGTCCTTTTGTAACAAGTGGTGTTAGAATTGGAAGCCCTGCTCTAACTAGTAGAGGTATGAAAGAAAATGAATTTAAGCTTATTGCAAATATAATCGCAGATGTTTTAGACGATATTGAAAATCTTGAACTTCAAGCAAAAGTGAAAAAAGAATTAGAAGTTCTTGCGAATAAATTTGTTATTTACACAAAAAGTACATACTAAAATCAAAGGCTATTTATGGAAATGAATGATGATAAGTTTTTAAGAAACCTTGAAATAGAACGAGAGAGAGCTGAGCTAGAAAGACAAAAAGAAGAACTTATGTTCCAAAGAGCTCAAGCTCATAGAAAATTCGAAGATACATACAATAATGATGAGCAAGAAAATCTTAATTATCAAGAATTAGATGATATTAGAATTGACAAGGACTCTTCAAGTAAACAAAAATATATATTGCTAGGATTTATTTTAGTGTTATTATTTTTGATAACTTTAGTAACTATTAAATTAATTTCTGAGCCAGAAAAAGCAAATAATTATTCACAAAATAATTTAATTGATGAGCAAAAACCAAATGCTACTGTAGAAGCGACAGAGCCTAATCTAGCATCAGAAAAACCAATAAATGATGAATCATCAAATAACGCAATCGCACCTTCGTCTGAAGGTGTTGTAATGAAAGTTGTTGAAGAAAAAGCTCCTGAAGTCCAACCAGTTCAACAATCACAGCCAATAGAAACTAAAAATGTTACAGCAGAAAAAACAACTAAAATTGACAAAGACATTTTTGGCATAGAAAAAGCAACAGCATCAAATAAAAAAGAAATACAAAAAGTAGAAAAAAGTGCTGATAAAGAAACTAAATCTAAAACTCAAGACAAAAAAGAAGTAATAAAAAAAGAAGATGCTAAAAAGTCTGATAACAAGAAAGATGAAAGCAAAAAAACTGATACAAAAAAAGAAGATACTAAAAAATCTGAAGTGAAAAAAAGTGATCTTAAAAAGCCTGAAAATAGGAAAGATGAGCTTAAACAAAGTGATCTTAAAAATAATGAAATCAAAAAAGATAC
>CAIJNA010000218.1 GCA_903821805.1 uncultured Campylobacterota bacterium
ATGTTAGATTGTGTATTTTGCCCCACTCTTTTAGAAGTGATGTAAATTTTTCACATCTTTCAAAAAATATATCGTCCATGAAAAGATCGTGTTGCTCTAAATTCTTTTTTAATCTATCATTGTTTTTCATCTAAATCATATGTCCCATTTCGTCTTTTTTTACAGCCATATAATCTTTATTTTCATTAGTTTGACCAACTATAATAGGTATTCTATCAATAATTTCAATATTAACTTGCCCTACTTTATCAGGATTATTTGTCATAAGATTTATCTTTTTGATTCCATAGTATTCAAATATGAAATCAACTATTTCGTAAGTTCTCTCATCACTTGCAAATCCAAGTTGATGATTTGCCTCTACTGTATTAAATCCCATATCTTGTAAATGATACGCATTTACTTTATTTAGAAGACCTATGTTTCGACCCTCTTGACGAAGATATATTACCATACCAGTATTTTTAGCAATAAAATCAAGTGCAAAATTTAGTTGTGCTTGACAATCACATTTTATACTTCCAATGGCATCACCAGTAAGACATTCTGAATGAATTCTTACATTAACAATGCTACCGTATTCTTTACTCATGATCACAAGATGCTCTTTAATACCTTCTTTGAAAGATTGTATAAGAAAATTACCATGCTTTGTTGGTAGATTTGCAACACTTGAAACTTGTACATCTGTCATTTTCATCAAGAAAATCCTTTTGTTTGTTTTGCTATTTTTTAAACTTTTGCATTTAGATATCAAAGATCTATTAAAAGGTAGTGATTGTATCCAACTTTTACTTTGTGATTTATCTAAACTTTTGGATTATTTAATATTTCATTATCTATTTTATCAGCAGTTTTTGAAAATTCTATTAGATCTTCCGTGTATTTTATATCTTGATCAATTTTCGCAAGTGAAGTTCTTAGAACTTCAACAGTGCTTCTTGCATCTTCATATGCTCTATGATGATTTTCTATATCAATATTTAGGTTTTCTTTTAAATATTTAAGACCATATTTGTGGGAATTTATTGTTCTCATTGCAAGCTCAATAGTGCATAGCTTTCTGTTCATAAGTTCACCTAAATGGTATTTTTTAAAGCTATCACTGATAAATTTAAAATCAAAATCTACGCTATGTGCAACAAATACATCATCTTCAATAAATATTTTAAATTCTTCAAGTACAGAACGAAGAGGAGGAGCATTTTCTAGCATTTTAGGTGTGATACCAGTTATTTCCTGTACTTTTTGTGGTATTTTGTCGCAATAAACCAAAGAACTATATTCTTCAATTATTACATCATTCTTGAATTTAATTGCAGCTAGTTCAATAATTTGACCAGCTTTTGGATTTCCAGCTGATGTTTCAATATCTACTACACAAAAAACTTGATCTTTTATGAGATTTTCTGTTGTTTTGAGATAAACATGTTCTTCGCTAAAATATATAGGATAGCCATTTGATATCAAAAGCTCTGTTTCAAGATCTATTGAATCAAAGAATGTTTCAGAATTTTTTAGTATAGTTTTGTATTGTATAATGCTTAATGGTCTTTTTATAAGTTTAGATGTTATTTTATCTATGTAGTTCATTGACCGTACTTACAAACTCTATCATCTTTTGTTTATCTTTAATACCCTTTGAAAGTTCTACACCACTACTTACATCAATGCCGTAAAAATTGAATCCTTCTAATTCTGAAATAGTATCTTTTGTTAGTCCTCCAGCAAGAATAATCTTTGAACAATCTATATCATTAAAAAAGTCTAAGTTTAGTCTATGTCCCATGCCACCAAAACCTTCAACAAATGAATCTATGAGACGATATTCATTTTTGTATTTCAGGACATCATCTTTTGTTTTTGCCCGTATTACTTTGATGTATCTAATGTCTAGTTCTTCATAATTGCTTTTGTTATCTTTTTGATCAAAGCAATTATCATCTATGATTTGTGCTAAATCTATGTTTGAAATTTTAGATATATCATTTATATTTTGGATTGTTTCATTAACGAATAATCCAACAGCCTGAACAAAAGGAGGCAATTTATCTATAATATTTCTAGCATCCGAAGGACTAATGTATCTTGGGCTTTGTTTGTAAAAAACAAATCCAAGCGCATCTGCTCCAGCATTAGTAGCATTAATAGCATCTTCTAAATTTGTTATACCGCAGATCTTAATTTTCATAATATTTATATTTGCAGACTTTTTATAGCATCTTTGTAGCTGTCATTTGTAAATACGTAATTTCCAGCGACAACAACATCAACACCAGCTTCTTTCAAAAGATGGATATTTGAAGAACCTACTCCACCATCAACTTCAATTAAACAATTCGGATTTTTTTCATTTATCAATTTTTTAAGAATTTTAGCTTTTTCAATAACGCTTGGAATAAATTTTTGACCACCAAATCCAGGATTTACAGACATTAGAAGTACCATATCAACATCTTCTAAAAGATATTCTATGCTTTGTGGTGGCGTATGAGGATTTAAAACAAGTGCTGGACTTATTCCATATGATCTTATTTTCTGAATAAGTCTATGCGGGTGCTTTTCTTCTTCGATATGAAATGAAATATATTTTGGTTTAAGTGGTGCAAAAAGCTCAACAAAAAAAGTATTATTTTCAACCATAAGATGAATATCAAGTGGTTTTGTTGATATTTTGGCAACAGCATTCACTACAACTGGGCCAATAGTCAAATTGGGTACAAAATGACCATCCATAACATCAACATGAACCAAATCACATCCGCCATCACAAATGGCTTTTATTTCTTCATTTAATCTTCCGAAATCGGCACTTAATATTGATGGTGCAACTTGCATATCTCATCCCTTTGTTTGTAATTTTATTGCACATATTTTATCGTTTCAAACTTATTATTCTGTTACATGTGATACTATCAATAAAAAATAAGGAATCTTTATGCTGGATGCTTCGCTAACTAATTCCATGGAAGATGATTTAACTCAAGTTAGCGAATATATTTATTCCCCAAAAGATTGGTTAGATAAACTAATTCCTCTTTCCATGAAGCTTTACACTAATCCATATTATGAATATCCGTATATGTATGAAAATACACTTTATGATTTTGATTATTTGAAAAATTATGTATATAATCATTTTGAGCAACAAGAACAAATAGGTGTTATTCAGGGCGAAAAAGGTATTTTTTTACCAAAAACAAATACTGAGATAAGAAACACTTTTAATATTATCTCGGAGGAAGATTTTATTGTTGAGTACAATAAGTTTTTTGAAACAAAAAGAGCTGACATGGAAAAGTTTTTTAATGTTTCATTAATGCAAAGCACTTCACCTCAAATACTTATTTACAAGGAAGGATGCTACTACAGGAGACACAGTGACAATTGTAGTGAAGTTTTTGATAATGGTAAACTTATAGCATTTAAGCCTGTTGCGCCTGCAAGAATAATAACAACTGTTCTTTTTATAACATCTTCAAGTGAAAATCCATCTCAGGATTTTGAATTTAGTGGCGGCGAATTAGAGTTTAACTTTCTGGAAGACTCAGAACAGAATATAGTTTCCATAATTACTAAAGAGGGAGAATTTGTTTCTTTTTTTAGCAATCCTTATTTCTCTCATAGTGTAAAAGAAGTTACTGCTGGAACAAGAATATCAATTGTTCAATGGCATAATGCAATTGTTCATTAGAAAAATTAAGACAATAGCTTTATTAAAAGACTATTGAGCTTTGAAAACTTTAAAATTTTGACGGATAGCATCATATACAATAACAGAAACGCTATTTGCTATATTTAAGCTTCGTGCATCATTAACCATAGGAATATTAATACAAGTTTCAATGCTTTGATTTAAAAGTTCCTCTGGAAGTCCAGCATCTTCTCGTCCAAAATAAAAGTAATCATTCGGTAGATATTGCATATCAAAATATGCTTGGTTTGTTTTTGTGGTAGCCATAAAATGTCTATCTCCAAATGGATTTTTAGACCAAAAATCTTCTATGTTATCATATTCATGGACTTCGAGAAATTGCCAATAATCAAGACCTGCACGTCTAACTTCCTTTTCTGTAATATCACCAAATCCATATGGTTTAATAAGGTGAAGGACTGAACCAGTGGCATAAGCAAGTCGCCCTATTGTCCCTACATTCCCAGGCATTCTTGGTTCTAATAAAACTATATTAAACATACAATGACTTATAGAATTACTGTTTTATTGCCATAAACAAATACTCTATCATCCAGCAATAATCCAAGTGCATTTGATAGAACAACTTTTTCTACATTTTTACCAGCATCTCTCATATCAGTCCACGAATAAGTATGATCAACTCTAACTATATCTTGTGCTACGATTGGTCCTTCATCAAGATCACTTGTCACATAATGTGCAGTTGCACCAATTATTTTTACACCTCTTTGCCAAGCTTGTTTGTAAGGATTTGCCCCAATAAATGCAGGTAAAAAGCTGTGGTGTATATTTAAAATTTTGTTTTCAAAATGATTCACGAAAGTTGAATTTAATATTCTCATATATTTAGCTAGAACAATTACTTCGGGTTCAAATTTATCAATTTCTTGGATAATCATATCCTCATGTACTTGTCTGTCTAGTCCTTCGTGAGAAATACATACAAAAGGGATATTAAACTTCTCTACAAGCGATTTAAGGGTCTCATGATTTGCTATAACTGCTTTTATGTTTGCATTCAGCTCACCACTTACATAACGAATTAAAATATCACCTAGGCAATGTGCTTCTTTGGTAGCCAATATAACAATATCTTTTTTTGTATTTTTTGATAGTTTTATTGTTGCATCTTCAGGAAGTGCTTTTCTTACGTCATTTAAAAGTTGTGTTTTATCAAAATCACCACTTATGACTGTTCTCATAAAGAACTTATTAACTTCTTTGTCAACGTATTCCGCATTTGTTTCTATATTTAAATTATAATTAAATAGTATTTTTGAAATATTATAAACCAAACCTTTTTCATCTGTCGTATCAATTAGAAGTCTATATTCACTCAAATTTGTTCCTTATATACCTTGTATTTTATGAAAAATAAACATTATCTCATTTGTTTATTTCTTATATTGTTTTGTATTTACAATTCGTAATATCATTTATTTTTGATTTTTTATTAGTGTTAAAAAATGATGAAGCATTATAGCTTAGCGCTCTTTAATACAAAATTATTCGCTTTTATAGACCTTGAAGCATTACATCCCAAAGATAATCAACTTCTTCTTCATTAAATGCAATGAGTGTTTTTTCATTAAAAAATTCTGTTATTTTATTTAATTCAAAGTTTTTACTGTAGCTACAAGATGAGTGTGTTGCTAGAAATCCTCTAACCAATGAAATATTGTTATCGATAGGTAAATCACAAAGTAGACATGTAAAGTCATCATGAAGCCTACCCTCGTATTCACAAAGCTTCACGTAACTTTCCAGTATTGCTCTCTTTGGATTTTGTTTTGTCATTTTTATAACCAGGTCATCCAAAAGTTGTATGTAAAATTCATCAAGCTCTTCAGTGTCTTTTAAATGATGATAAAAAAGCTTTATATATACTTGCCAAAGATACAGTTTTTTTGAATCCAAAAGCCAAGGAAAGTTTAATTGTATAACATCTTTTAGTCTAGGAATTGTACTTTTTATATTTATTTCAAGTTCGAAATCAATTTTATATCCGACATTTATGTTCGAATGTCTAGCACCATAGAATCTATAGGCAGTATGTGTAAAGTTTTCACTTAAGATTGTAACTATAAGGTCTTCATCACGTACTTTTGTTACATTTAATACATAGCCTTGCATTTAGAATAGTGTTTGCTCTTTTATTTCATTTAGTTTTAAA
>CAIJNA010000219.1 GCA_903821805.1 uncultured Campylobacterota bacterium
CAAATTAAAAAAAATAATACAAAATGGAGTCAATATGAATTTTAAAGAACTAAACCTGTCAAAGGAAGTCCTTGATGCACTTAAAACTTGCAACTATAAACACCCAACTCCTATACAAGAAAAAATAATTTCTCAAATATTAAAAAACAAAGACGTTCAAGCTATCGCACCAACAGGTAGTGGTAAAACAGCTGCTTTTTCATTACCAATTATTGATAAACTAAAGAAAAATTTAGTTGACGATTTTAGACTTCCAAGAGCTTTAATTCTTGTTCCTACTAGAGAATTAGCAGTACAAATTGACGCAAGTATAAAAAAATACGCGGTTCATACTGATCTAAAATCAGCAACAATTTTTGGTGGAACTAAAATGGAGCCACAAGTTAATAAATTAAAAAAAACAATAGACATACTTGTAGCGACTCCTGGAAGATTGGCTGAACATATTAAAGAAAAAAATGTAAATCTTTTGCATATCAATACTCTAGTACTCGATGAAGCAGATACTATGCTTGAGATGGGATTTTCAGAAGAGATGGCTGTGATTTTCGATAGCTTTGCAACTAAACCTCAAACAATGCTTTTTAGTGCAACTTTAGGCGAGAGCATTAAAAAACTAGGAGAAAAAATTCTAACTAGTGCATTTTGTGTAAATGTAGACAAAAACCAAAAAGAAACACACAGAATTGTTCAATCTGTTTACTATATAAATAAAGAAGAAAAAAGTTCATTAGTATCTTACCTAATTGGAAAAAATTATCAACAACAATTTATTGTTTTTACAAGAACAAAACAAACAGCAGAAGAAGTTTTTGACTATTTACTTGCTAGTGGACTAAAATGCGATAGTTTACATGGAGACAAAACTCATGGTAAAAGACAGTTAGCGATTCAAAAATTTAGAGATAACGAAATTCAGGTTTTGGTTGCAACTGATATCACAGCAAGAGGGATTGATATTAAAGGTCTTGAATATATAATTAATTATGATATTCCAAATAGCGTTGATGACTATATACATAGAATAGGAAGAACTGGAAGAGCTGGTTTAGACGGAAATGCCATCAGCCTTGTAAGTTCAAGTGAGATTTATAGTTTGAAAGTTATTGAACGAAAACTCCATATGAAATTTGTAGTTGTTAATGAAGAAGGTTACGGAAAAGACATGATTGATGTAATCAAATCTCCGAAAATAAATGTTAAAAAAGAAGCTAAAAGAATTGTAACTGGAGCTTTTGGACATAATAAACCAAAAACAAAAACTAAGAAAAAAATAACAAAAAGAGATGGAAATCCAAAAGTTGATAAAAAGCCAAAAAATGGTGATAAAGTTATGGTTGACGGGAAAGTACGAACTGTAAAAGTTAAAGAGAAAAAACCTAAAAAGAAAATTGACTCGGCAACTTTTGCGAAAGTAAAAAAATCGTATTTATCAAGTAAAAGATAGGAAAATAAATGTTTACCGGGCTTATAAGGGAAATTGCTAAAGTTCAAAGTTTCACTGGAAATGAATTAACTATTCAAGCACA
>CAIJNA010000220.1 GCA_903821805.1 uncultured Campylobacterota bacterium
GAAAAAGATTGGAAGGAAAATATTATAGATTTCAAACAAATGAAGACATAGTTCAAATCTTTTTAGTTTTTAAAAAAATACAAAAGCTTGGAAGCTTAGAAGATATTTTTTATGAAGGATATAGCATTAATCAAAATGTGCTTGATGGTATTGAAATAATTATTAAAACAGTAAATAATATTCACCAGTATAACTCACATGGGTATGATTTTTTCTTTGGTAAACTGCCAAAAAAAGATAAAAATGGAGTAATTAAGTATAAGGGAAATTCTCCATACAAAAGATATAATATGTTTTTAAGATGGATGATTAGGGATGATAATATTGATTTGGGTCTTTGGAAAAAAATTGATAAAAAAGATTTAATCTTGCCATTAGATACACACACATTTAAAGTAAGCCAACAGTTAGGTTTGGTTGAAAAATGTTCTTATGATTTGAATGCAGCCATTTTAATAACTAACAAATTAAAGGAATTTGATATTCTTGATCCAATAAAATATGACTTTGCAATATATCGTTTGGGCCAAGAAAAAATCAATTTATAGTTCGGATTACCAATCTTTTTTAAGAAATACAGTTATAGCTTCGTCTTAATTTAAGAAAATCAATAATGATTACATTGGCACTTATTGCAAAAGTACTTTGAAAATCTATTCAACGTATTTTGCGTCTACTTGTATTTTAAATTAAAGTTACTTTTTCTTTCTCGTTGGTTAATCAATAGGTAACAATAAAATGCAACAATACATATGTAAATGAAAATAGTTTGAAGCATTAATCACTCCATCGAAGAATTTGATTTTAGATACAATAAGTAAGTTTATGTTAATATATTGAGCTAAAAAACTTAAAAAGGAATAATAATAATGGTATATATTGATAATATTTATGCAGACGAGGTTATGGATAGTAGAGGTAACCCAACAGTAAGAGCAACAGTTATTTTAAGTGATGGAACAAAAGCGAGTGCTATCGTACCAAGTGGTGCTAGTACTGGTAAAAGAGAAGCGCTTGAACTGAGAGATGCTGATCACAGATATATGGGAAAAGGTGTTTTAAAGGCTGTTGAAAACGTGAATACTGCAATTTCTGAAGAATTAATTGGTCTTAGTCCTTACAATCAAGCCGAAGTTGATGCAACTATGAAAGATATTGATGGAACTCCAAATTATGCAAACTTAGGTGCAAATGCTGTTTTAGGTGTATCTATGGCAGTTGCAAGAGCAGCAGCTATGAGCTTAAAGTTACCACTTTATAGATATTTAGGTGGAGCAAATGCTATGACTATTCCTGTGCCTATGTTAAATATTATCAATGGTGGATCACATGCAAATAACTCTGTTGATTTTCAAGAATACATGGTTATGCCTATAGGATTTGAAAACTTCCCTGAAGGACTTAGAGCATGTGCTGAGGTTTATCATAATCTAAAAAAAATAATTAATGATATGGGTGAAAGTACTGCAGTTGGTGATGAAGGTGGATTTGCTCCAAATTTAAAATCAAATGAAGAACCAATTCAAATTATAATGCAAGCAATTGAAAAAGCTGGTTATCAAGCTGGAACTCAAATAGCAATAGCACTCGATGTTGCTGCAAGTGAACTTATAAATGAAAATGGGAAATATATGCTCCACAGTGAAAATAGAGAATTAACGAGTGAAGAGCTTGTAAATTATTATGCAGATCTTTGTTCAAAATACCCAATTGTTTCAATAGAAGATGGACTAAGCGAAGATGATTGGGCAGGTTGGAAAGTTTTAACTGAAAAACTTGGGGATAAAATTCAATTGGTTGGCGATGATTTATTTGTAACAAATGTAAATATTTTAAATGAAGGTATCCAAAAAGGTATTGCAAATTCAATTTTGATTAAACCAAACCAAATCGGCAGCGTTAGTGAGACAATGCAAACAGTTAGATTGGCACAAAGAAATAATTATAATTGTGTAATGAGTCATAGAAGCGGTGAAAGTGAAGATACATTTATAGCTGATTTCGCAGTTGCATTAAATTGTGGACAAATAAAAACAGGAAGTACTGCAAGAAGCGATAGAATCGCTAAATATAATAGACTTCTAGATATTGGTACAGAAATAGGATATGGTGAATATCTTGGAGGACAGCTTTTTTCTAAATAATGAAAAATTTATTTAATGATTTTAAATTTACACCAAAGATTGTAATTTCAATAATTTTTACAATCTTTTTTGCAAATTATATTGCTAGTCTTTTGTTTTCGGGCAAAAATTCTCTTGATACTTACGGGGATTTGATTAGCAATAAAGTACAGCTAGAAGAAGAAATAAAAAGATTGCAAAGTGAAAATGCTTCCTTGCAAAAAGACTATTTTGAACTTAAAAATTTGGAGCCTGAACAATGATTAGAATTTTGCTGATTTATGTATTTTTATTTACTACATTTTTAATTGCTAGAACAAATCCTTTTGAGCCTAGTGATGGTTCAAACTTAGTAAATAAAGATACAAATCAAAACCAAGTATCGAATGACGGCTCTAAAAGAATAGATTTGACTAAAATAATTTCAGTTAATAATGATAAGCGAAATACAAATGCTACAAAGAATCATTTGTCAAAAAAAGTTGCTAAAAAGAAAACAAAGACTCTAATAACAAAAAAAGCATACAATAAAAAAGAAGTTTCAAAACAAAGTATGACTTCTCAAATGCATAGAACAAATCCAAACAATCTTGTTGTAAGTAATAATTCAAAATATGTAGCAGAAAATCAACAAGTCTCACCTGTTGAACAAAGAGAGATAATTCCTATGGTACCAAATGCTACAAGATACAATATATTGCCACTTTTAACTATTGATTTGATGGATAAAACATTAACAATTTTAACTAGCAATAATTATAAATTGATTAAATATTATGAAGATCATCAAAACAAAAAATTTGTTTTTGATTTTAAGGCCAAATTATCTGTTCCTAGTGCTAGAGAAAATTTTACTTCACAATATTTTAAATCATATACAGTAGGAAATCATCCAGAAGATGGTTTTATTAGAGTAGTTATACCATCACGTGATGATATGATAAACTACAAAGTTGAAATTAAAAACAATACCGCAATAGTAACTCATAATTAATAGCAATTTATCATTAAGTGATAATATTAAATTCATAAAGTTGATCAGCTTAATCAAGGAATTTTAACTTTTATACAATCTATTGTGATCTAATAAATAACAGAAAGGCTAAAGAGATATTTTGGTTGGTATGTTTATTTATTTCAAATATACTGATCTAGAGTAAATTTCATGTCTTCATCTAAATCTTCCATATTGTTTCTCATCCATATGATATACCCGGAATCTTTTTTAGCAACATCCTCAATGTTACTACCTTTATATTTTCCAAATTTAAATGCTTTGATTAAAACGGGAGTATTTGTTAATTCTGCTAATTTTATCATTGGATTAATTGCTCCAAATTCGTCTTTCACTTTTTGAACTAATTTACTTAAAAATAGTTTCATGACTAAAACATCACCAATAGCATCATGAGCTTTAATGGTAATATTTAGTTTTTTTGCTTCATCTTCTTCTGTTTTGTATAAATCTAGAGCGTATCTTAAGTATTGTAGTTTGTGAAATGGCATATCGCTATATAAGTGTTTAGCACATCTTAAGGTGTCAATTAGCGTATATTCATTTTTAAAACCCTCTTTATTGAGCATCCCAAGATCGAATTTGATATTATGAGCTATTAAATAGTTTTCTTTATTGTTGTATTTCGAGAGGTTTTCTGAACTTTTTGTATTTGCGAATTTTGGTTTGTTTTCAATCATATCTGGAGTAATATTATGTACAGACATTGCCTCGAGCTTTATTGGAACATCAGTATTGCATAGCTCGTCTATGATTTCAAAATCATTTTTTCCATGAACTATCATTAACCCTATTTGGATAATTTTATCTTCTTCACTTATTCCAGTTGTTTCAGTATCAAATAGTATATATTTTGCCATTAATATGATGTCTTATTTTACTTCGTATTGCTCTCTACCCATTTGATATAAATCGTTCCCAAAACTATCATTAATTACAGTAACTGGAAAGTTTTCGACTGTTATTTTTCTTATAGCTTCTGGTCCAAGCTCAGGATATGCGATTACTTCTGCGCTTGTTATTTTTTTTCCAAGCAGTGCGCCAGCACCACCAGTTGCTCCAAAATAAATTCCACCATATTTAATGCAAGCATCTTTTACACCTTGATCTCTTTTTCCTTTTCCGATCATGCCCATACTGCCATTTTTTAACAATGTTGGAGAGTAAGTATCCATTCTGTAGCTTGTTGTTGGCCCAGCACTACCTATTGGATCTCCTGGCTTAGGTGGAGTCGGCCCAACAAAGTATACAACACTCCCTTTTAAATCAAAAGGTAAATCTTCACCGGCTTCAATTAAATCAACAAGTCTTTTGTGAGCAGCGTCCCTTGCTGTATAAATTACCCCATTTAAATAAACAATGTCACCAGCCTTAAGAGTTCTAGTAACTTCTTCCGTTAATGGCGTTGTTAGATAATATGTTTGACTCATTTGTATTCCTTAATTTTGTTTCTATTTTCTCTAAATATTTCGATCTGCTAATTTATATTACTATGTGTGTATGTCTTGAACTGTGACATTGAACGTTGACCGAAACTGGTAAAGATGCAATATGACATGGGTTGGATTCAATATGAACAGCTAAAGCAGTTTTCGTTCCACCCATCCCCATTGCACCAATACCTAGTTTGTTTATTTCTTCAAGCATTAGATTTTCTAGTTCAGCCATTTCAGGATCTTCATTAATGCTTCCAAGTGTTCTAAATAATGCATGTTTGCTTGAAATAGCTGCTCTTTCAAATGTACCACCAATTCCTACTCCAACAGTAATTGGAGGACAAGGATTTGGTCCAGCATTGCTTATGCATTCTTTAACAAATTTAAGTACACCATCTTTACCGGCTGCAGGAGCTAAAACTGTTGCTCTGCTAACATTTTCACTTCCTCCGCCTTTTGCTGCATATTCAATATCTATTTTATCACCAGCAACTATATCAAAATGAATTATTGCAGGTAAGTTGTACCCAATTTTATCTTTTAAATTGGCTCTAGAAAAAGGTTCACAAGTAGAAGCTCTAAGATAAGCATCAATATATCCTTTTTCTGTTCCTTTGTTGATCGCATCTTTTAAAAGGCCACCATTAATTTTCACTTCATCACCAACTTTTACAAAAAATACAGCAAGGCCTGTATCTTGACAAAGTGGTCTTTTTTCAGTCTTTGCAATATCTGCATTTTCTAGTATTTGTCTTAATACCTCTTTGCTTACAGGAGATTTTTCTTCTTCCATCGCTTTTTCAAGTGCGTCATAAGCATCTTTCGGTAAGTCAGTTCCACAATGAACAATAATGTCTCTAACTACTTTTGCGATCTCTTCAAATTCTATAACTCTCATAAATTATCCTTATTTTTCATTTTTAGAATTATGCAAATATTGTTATGCATAATTTATTTGCTATTTTGAGTAGCTATTATCTTTTGTAAAAATTATTTGTGTAAAGTGCATCAACAAGTTCAACAACACTTCCAACAGATTTTGCAAATTTTCTATCTTGATCATCATTTAGATTTGCTTCAATAACTTTTTCAGCTCCAGTAGCACCAATCATTACAGGCACACCACTAACAACATTTTTGTAGCCATATTCACCATCAAGCATAACACTACAAGGATAAATTTGTTTTGTATCGCTTAGCACAGCTTCTGCCATTAGTGAAGCTGCTTTTGCAGGTGCATAATACGCACTCCCATCTCTAAGAAGAGAAACAATTTCTGCTCCACCTTGTTTTGTTTTTTCAACAATCTCATGTATTTCTTCCCAAGATAGCAAATCAGTTAAAGGTACACCGGCCACTGTTGAGAATCTAGGTAGGGGTACCATGTCATTTCCATGACCACCCATTACGCTACATCTAATTTGTCCAGCGCCATAACCAAGTTTTTCATAAACAAAGTGAGCCATTCTTGCACTATCAAGAATACCAGCCATTCCAAGTACTCTATTTCTCGACCATCCACTCTCTTTAAGTGCAACATAAACCATCGCATCAAGTGGATTTGAAACCGGAATAATTATAGCATTAGGAGAATATTTAACAATATCAACCATAACAGTTTTCATTATTTCTGCATTCTTAATTAGTAGATCATCTCTATTCATTCCCGGAAGTCTAGGGCTACCAGCTGCTATAACAACAACATCGCAATCAAGTAAATCTTCAGGTCTTTCAGCATGTTTTACAACTGTATGTTTTCTTGCAGCTTGAACTGCTTGTGACATATCAAGTGCTAAACCCTTCGCTTTTGTAGGATTGCTACTTGATCTTAAAATAACCTCGTGACATGCACCATTCATAGCTAAAATATACGCGCAAGTTGCACCAACATTTCCTATTCCAACAATTCCTACTCTTTTACCTCTCATTGTGTTCTCCTTGATATAATTCTTACTTATTGTATAGCTTTAGTATTTATAAAAGACTAAAGGTTGAAACAAAATAACAGTTTCAACCTTTAATTTTCTAGCATGTTTCCATTATGTAACATTTCTAAAGAGAAATAACTCTTTAGAAATATAGCGGCGACTAAATATTATCTATAATATTATTTAAAGTAGCAGATGGTCTCATAGCTTTATTTGCTTTAGAGTCATCAGGTCTATAGTATCCACCGATATCTTGCGCTTTTCCTTCAACAGACATAAGTTCTGCCATAATTGTATCTTCATTATCTTTTAAAGCTTTTGCAATTGGAGTAAATCTTGTTGCAATTGCAGGTGCTTTAGTTTGTTTTGCTAATGCTTCAGCCCAATATTGTGCCACAAAAAAGTGAGATGCTTTATTGTCAGGCTCCCCAGCGCTTCTTCCAGGCGCTTTATTATTGTCAAGGTAACCAGCATTTGCAACATCAAGTGCTTCTGTTACAGCTTCAAGCTCTTTAGAATTGTGTTTTTGTGCAATAAATCTTAATGATTCAGCAAGTGCTAAAAATTCACCTAGTGAATCCCATCTTAAATGTCCTTCGTTTACGAATTGTTCAACATGTTTAGGCGCAGATCCACCGGCACCAGTTTCAAATAATCCTCCACCAGCTAATTGAGGTACAATTGAAAGCATTTTTGCTGATGTTCCAAGCTCTAAGATTGGGAATAAGTCAGTTAAATAATCTCTTAAAACGTTTCCAGTTGCACTAATTGTGTCTAAACCAGCTCTTACTCGTGCTAAGCTGTATTTCATAGCTTGTTTAGGAGCTAAAATTTCATAATTAATGTTAGCTTTTTGTAAATGTGCTGGTAGGTAAGTCATCAATTTTTTAATTAAGTTCGCATCATGTGGTCTGAAGCTATCTAGCCAGAAAATTACAGGTTGACCAGTTATCATTCCTCTTTCATGAGATAATTTAACCCAGTCTTTGATAGCTGCATCTTTAGTTCTACTCATTCTCCAGATATCACCTTTTTCAACTTTGTGACTCATTAGAATTGTTCCATTTTCATCTTTAACTTCAACTATACCATCTTCACTAATTTCAAATGTTGTTGGGTGAGAACCATATTCTTCAGCTTTTTGTGCCATTAGTCCAACATTTGCAACATTACCCATAGTTGTAACGTCAAACTGACCATTTAAAACACAATCATCAATAATTTCTTTGTAGAAAGTTGCATAAGTTCTATCAGGAATAACAGAAACACATTCTTCAACTTTTCCAGCTGCATTCCACATTTTACCACCATCTCTAACAACAACTGGCATAGAAGCATCAATAATAATATCATTTGAAGCATGTAAATTTGTGATACCTTTATCGCTATCAACCATTGCCATATTAGGTTGAGTTTTATATACGTCCATTAATGCAGATTCAATTTCAGCTTTTTTAGCAGCTGGTAATTTTTCTAACTTTTTGTATAAATCACCTAATCCTAAATTCGCACTATAACCAATTTCTTTAAATTCAGAAGCATATTTTGCAAATACATCTTTAAAGAATACTTCTACAGCATGACCAAACATGATTGGATCAGATATTTTCATCATTGTTGCTTTAAGATGAAGTGACCATAAGATATTGTTAGCTTTTGCATCATCAAGAGTTTTTTGGAAAAATGCTCTTAAAGCTTTTGCAGACATGAAAGTTCCATCAAGTATTTCACTATCAACAGCTTTGATTTCTTTTAAGCATTTCCCATTTAAATTTATTGTAACACTCCCGTTACCATTTTTAATTACAGATTGTTCATTTTCATAAAAATCATTTGCAGTCATATGTGCAACACAAGCTTTTGAGTTCTCATTGAATGCTCTTAGTTTATGTGGATTCTTTTTTGCAAAGTTTTTAACAGCAACAGCTGCTCTTCTGTCTGAATTTCCTTCTCTTAGAACTGGATTTACAGCAGAACCTAAGCAAGCAGAATATTTTTCTTTAATAGCTTTTTCTTCTTCAGTTTGTGCATCTTCAGGATAAGAAGGAACATCGTAACCTTGAGCTTGAAGCTCGGCAATACAAGCTTTTAATTGTGGAATTGAAGCTGAAATATTTGGTAATTTTATAATATTACAATCTGGGTCCTGAACAAGTTCACCAAGAGCTGCAAGAGCATCGTTTTGTTTTTGCTCTGGTTTTAATCTATCAGAAAATGTAGATATAACTCTTCCCGAAAGTGAAATATCACTAAGTTCTACTGCTACGTCCGCATCTTTTAAAAATGCTTGAACTATAGGTAAAAGTGAATAAGTTGCAAGAGCTGGAGCCTCGTCTATTTTTGACCAAATTATTTTTGCTGACATTGATTTGTTTCCTTTTGTTGTATTTTAATTGTAAAAGGATTTTATCATTAAAAAGTTTTGATGGGTTAAAATGTTACTAATTTTATTTATTATTTATTTTGATTGTTTCATTTTGATACATGTTGAATATTATCAATTTGATGCGCTAGAAAGGCTATTTTATTTGTAAACTATCTATTGTACGGACTTCCATATCTCTTTTGTCTGCTTTGGTTTTGTTTCTTTGTGTAACTTTTTAGAATCATTTTTTACTTTTTGATCAGAATTTGTTTTTGTCTTGCTAATCTCTTTCTTTGTCTCTTTTTTCTTTTCTGGTTTCGCGTCAGGTTGTTTGTTTTTTATATTTTTCTTACTATTTTCTTGTTTAACAGCATTCTTAGTTTCTTTCTTGGAATCTTTTTTTATATCTTTCTTAATTTCTCGTTTTGTTTCTCTTGTAATATTTTGTTTCGTCTCTTTCTTAGCATCTTTTTTTTGAGTAATCATTTTTTTAACAGGAGCTTTAACCTCATCTTTAATTGACTTAGGCTCAGGCTTATTTGTATTAGTTGTGACTAATTTTTTTTTTTGCCTCTATCACATTGCTAATATTTGCCTTGTGATCACTAAAATCTTTTGCAAAAGAATGCCCGCTTCCATCGGCTTTTTTCATAAAAAATAAAAAGCTAGATTTTGCAGGAAAAACAGCTGCTTTGATTGCATCAAATTCAACTGCACAAACAGGATCGGATGGAATACCAGCAAATTTGTATGTGTTATACGGAGTATTGTCATTCGCGATCATAGTAGGTGTAACTTTAACATGAGAATATGGACCATAATTTAAAGTTCCATCCATTTGAAGTTTCATTTTTTTTGCTAGTCTATTGTATATAACACCAGAAACTTTTGTCATTTCTTCTTTTGAACCAGATTCTTTTTGTATAACAGACGCAATTGCAACATATCTATACCATGCAGCTCTATCATATTTTCCAAAAACTTTTAAACTATATTGTTTGTATTCATTTTCTGTGTATTCAAAAAGATATGCTAGTAAATCTTTAGGGTCCATTCCAATAGGAAGAGTGTATGTTTGTGAAAGAATATTCCCATCTTTTTTGTATGCTAATTCATTGTAAGCTTTAAATAATTCATCTTTTGGAAGTTTTAATTTAACAGACAACTCATTGATAAAGAAATAGTATGTTTCACCAGGAATAAGTACAACCTTTGCAAGCGCTGCTTTTGATGTTGTTATTTTGTATAAAAAATCAAGTTTTGTAAGCATTGTGCTTTCAGCTTTCATATTCATATCCATCCAACCACTTTGAGGATATCCAATAAAAAACAATGCAACTCTGTCTATCAAATTAAGGCTATATCCATTTTCATTTAGGTAAGATATAGCATTAGATGTTGATCCTTTTGGTATATAAACAACTCTCTTTGATTCAATAGGTAAGGTTAAGTAAAATAGAATGGTGATAAAAAGTACGAGCAAAAAATCAATTGTATTTAAGACAATAATTTTTTTACTAGAATTTTTAATATTTTCGATGGTCGTATTTATAGTTGCTTTAATGTATGGTATCACGCTGAATAATCTTTCTTATAATAATATTAATATTTCCGAATTGTATTTAAAATATGATAAAAAACTCTTTTTGCAAGTAAAAGACTTTAAATATTACAACAACAAACTTGATTTGAATATTTCGATCGAAAGTAACAATACAAATGCAATTCTGAATTTAGAGAATATTGTATATAAAAATGAAAATTTAAAATTAAGTGGAAATGTATTATTGGATAATGAATTATTTGATACTTTCTCAGCTAATAAGAGCAAAAATTTTAAAATTAACAATTTTGCATTTTCATTTGATGAAAATCTACCTGCAGTAATTAGTGATAAAGCAAATATTTTGTTTAACAAAGATGTGTTCTTAACTTTTTCGAATCCAACTCTTGATGGGATAGTTCTTGATAATTCAAAAGTCGATATTTTAAATATCGATAAAGATGGAATTGTCAAAATTGATTTAAATACAAAACATATTTTGGATAAAAAATTTCTTGCAATCCTTGGTAATTATGAAATAGAACTCCCTCTTAGACAATTAAAGGGTTTAAATAACACTAATATTAAAATTGATATTCCTTTTAGTGACGATCCAACAGAAATCTTAGTAACATCAAAAATTAAAAATAGTATTGTTTTGTTTGGTGATAATGGAGTAAAGGTCAGAAAAAGTACTATCTATCCAGCATCAAAGGTAAACACTAGAGTTATTGTAACAGCAATAAACAACACATCGCTATATGATAATTATAATATAAAATCAAGATTACTCAACGTCCTTTATGATAATGATAAAATATTTATAAGCTCAACAAGTAATAATATTCATGGCGATAACATAACAGCAGTAGCTGAAAATTTGCACATGCAAATCAAAAACAAGAAGCTTACTTACAGTACAGTTATTAAAGATAATAAATCAAATATACTAACTTTAGAGGCACACACAGATTTAAACAAAAAAACAACAACTGGAAAGATCTTTGCAGAGAATATTAATTATGAAAACAAAGTATCAGCAGCATCAAAAGAATTAATTTTTGAAGCTAAACATAAGCCTTTAGCTTTACGTTTAAAAGGTAATTTAGGTCTGAAAATCAATACAGGATTAGATGAATTTAAGAATGCAGATCTTACAAATTTGGTCCTGGATTATTCTAATAATATTGTGAAATTAAAAGCAAATTTTAGCGATACACATAATACTACTTTTTTAATAAATAATATAAGTAATTTTTCAACAAATGTTTCAAGTGGAGAGCTCTCATTAATTAATTATAAGTTTAGAGATTTGGCAAAAATAGAAAATCAGAATTTGACATATTCTTTCAAGCATGACCCATTTGACTTAAATCTAGAAGGAAGCATGGAGACTATAATTGCTCCAAATGATAAGTTGTCCAATGTTTTGTACAAAAATGAAATTTCAAAAATTGATAATTTTAAAGTTCATTATTTAAATAATAAATTAACTTTTAATGCGGATCTCAGACAGAAGGATAATAAGGCAAGCATAAGTCATACAAGTGATTTTGACAAAAACATATCAAGTGGAACGTTTTTTGTGGAAAAATTTACAAATGAAAATATTGCAAACATGGAAAACCAAAGATTTGCTTATGCAATTGAGCATAATCCCTTTAAGGCAACTATTCTTGGAGATTTGGAAACAGTAATAAGATTTAAAAATGA
>CAIJNA010000221.1 GCA_903821805.1 uncultured Campylobacterota bacterium
TCTTTTATAATGATTGTAAACAGCTACGCTTAAAACTTTTTTTGCTTTATCTTGTCCAATTACATATTCATCAAGAATTTTTTTCAATTCTTTTGGAGTATGTAAAGTATTTTTAACTTCATTGGTTTCAGAATGTAATTGTGTGGAAATAGATCCAGAATCACCTTCGTGTTCACTAATAATATCATATGCACTTTTTGCACACATTTTACAAATATTAGCTTTGTCCCCAGAAATTACTGGATTTTTTTCGCTATCTTTTGTTCCGCAAAAATCACATATTGGTATTTTTTTATTCATTTATTATTTTTCCCTTGTACTGGAATTCCTCTTGTTGTATTACTTACAAATTTTGCCAACATTAGAACATATTTATTCTCACTTGACTCAAGTAATTCTTTTGCAACATCTTGCATTGGAAGATTTGAATCAAAAAGTTTTTTGTATGCTTTTTTTATCTCATCAATATCACTTCGATTTTCCATTCTTCTTCTAAGTCCATTGATATTTAAACCCCTAAGTGTTGCTCGATTACCTTCTGAAACACAAAATGGGGGAATATCTTGAACAACTATAGAGCCACCTCCAAGCATAGCTGAATTGCCTATTTTACAAAATTGATGTATTGCACTAAGACCACCAACAACAGCAAAATCATCGATTTCAACATGTCCGGCCATTGTCGCACAATTTGCAAAAATACAATTATTGCCAATAATACAATCGTGTGCTACATGCACATAACCCATAAAAAGATTATTACTCCCTATTACAGTTTTAGCTCCACCACCAATAGTACCTGGATTAAATAATGTAAATTCTCTTATTTTATTATTATCCCCAATTATAAGCTCAACATCTTCGCCATTAAATTTCAAATCTTGAGGAATACTTCCAAGTACAGAATGAGAAAAAATTTCATTTCCTTTTCCAATTGTAGTTTTTCCTTCAATTAAAGTATGGCTTCCTATAGTAGTGTTATCGCCAATTGATACACCGTTTTTAATAATGGTATATGCGCCTATTGTGACGTTTTCTCCCAATATTACACCATCTTCAACAATGGCTGTTTGATGAATATTATTCATTTTTATCTACTTGTCCATAACCATAGCTTTAAGTTCAGCTTCACTTACAAGTTTGTCGCCAACATAAGCTTTACCATCAAGTACTATAAGATTTTTTCTTAGTTTTAAAACAGTAATTCTATACTCCAAAACATCACCTGGTTTTACAGGATGTCTAAATTTTGCATTGTCTATACTCATGAAATAGATCACTTTTTCTTGTATTTCTTCTGGAGTTAATCCAGAACTTTGAAGAGCTAAAATTCCTCCAGCTTGTGCCATTCCTTCTAAAATCATTACTCCTGGATAAATTGGATGACCAGGAAAGTGTCCTTGAAAAACAGGCTCACTAATTGAAATATTTTTATAAGCAACTATATCTTTTCCCATTTCCATGCTCGTAACTCTATCTACAAGTAAAAATGGATATCTATGTGGAAGTATTTTTTGTATCTCTATTACATCTAACATTTTAATCTATCTCCTTAATCTTTTGGCCTAAATTGTATTACATTTAGGACATTTAAGTGTTTTACACTACTTTTTTGGTTTTTATTCTACCCTAAAACTGTTTAAATTCATAAAACTTCGTTATATAAAGTGTCTCTTTCTACAGGCTCAAAACCACTATTTTTAATTAGTTCATTGAACTCATTTTGTTTCATACCATTTGCACTGTTAGCTCCTGCTGCACTATTTATAGATTCTTTTTCAATAGTACCGTCAAGATCATTTGCACCAAATTCTTGTGCTATCAAAGCTAATTTAATACTTGAAGTGACCCAATAAGCTTTAAGATTTGGAATGTTGTCAAGAATTAATCTTGCTATTGCGAAAGTTTTTAATATTTCATTTGCAGTCGGAAAATCGGTAACTTTTAGGAAATTATTTTCTTTTTGATAAACAAGTGGAATAAACGCATTGAAACCGTTTGTTTCATCTTGTAGAGTTCTAAGTCTTAACATATGATCAATTCTATTTTCACGAGTTTCAATATGCCCAAATAACATTGTAGCATTAGATTTTCTGCCTTTTTTATGCCATATATTGTGAATTTCTAGCCATTGCTCAGATGTCACTTTTCCACCACAAATTCTTTTTCTAATATTTTCATCAAATATTTCAGCGCCACCACCTGGCATACTATCAACACCATAAACTATCATCATATCAATTATTTCTTCATATGTTTTATTATATTCTGTTGCTAAAAAATGTATTTCAGCAGCCGTTAATGCCTTGATATGAATTTCAGGATATGAAGCTTTTATTTTTTTAAAAACTTCAAGATACCATTCAAGTCCTGTATTTGGATTATGTGCCGAAACAATATGCACTTCTTTAATTCCATTTTTAACACTATTTTTAACGACGTCTAGAATTTCTTCATGTGTCATTGTGTATTGATTTGGATTCTTTCTACTTGCACTATATGCACAAAATTGGCAAACATCTTTGCAGATATTTGTTGGATTGATATGTCGATTTACATTATAATAAGTTTTTTTGCCAAATCTTTTTTCCCTGATCTTATTTGCATAAGTACCAAGAGTGATAAGGTCAAGCTTATAAAGCTCAATTCCATCTTGTAGAGTCAATCTTTCATTATTTTCTAGTTTTTCAATTAAAGTCATTATTTTCACCCGAATATTTTTTAATATTTTGCATTGCA
>CAIJNA010000222.1 GCA_903821805.1 uncultured Campylobacterota bacterium
AAAAAACTAAGAGATAACTGGACAGTTTACACGATAAACGATAAGCGAAATCTCCTTGCAAATGATAGATTTAACTATGATGTACTAAATCACACAGACCTTACAAGACTCAAAGGGCAAAGTGGAGAGATAAATCTAGCCACTCTTAATTGGGAAAATTACGACTTAATAGTCATCGATGAATCACACAACTTTAGAAACACAAGTACAAATAAAAAATCACGAAAATCAAGATACGATAGACTTCTTGAAGATGTACTCAAAAAGGGTGTCAAAACAAAAGTATTGATGCTTAGTGCAACCCCAGTAAATAACCGACTCAACGACTTAAAAAATCAAGTCTATCTTATCACAGAAGCAAAAGATACAGCACTTAGTGATTTTGGTATTAGCTCTATTGAAAGAACACTAAGATTTGCCCAAAATAAATTTAACAAATGGTTAGAACTTAGTGAAAGCGAGAGAACAACAGCAAATTTACTAGCTACTTTAAATTTTGATTATTTCAAGCTTTTAGATTTGATGACCATAGCAAGAAGTAGAAAACATATCCAAAAGTATTATGATACAACTGATATTGGAGAGTTTCCAAATAGGATAAAACCTATAAATAAAAAGCCTGATATTGATACAGCAAATACTTTTCCACCACTAAGTGAAATCAATAAGACAATTAGAAAACTAAACCTTTGTGCTTATTCGCCACTTAAATATGTCCTTCCACACAAAAAAGAGGAATATTCAGAGAAATACGACACAAAAAATGCAAATGGTACGATATTTAGACAATCAGATAGGGAAAATTCACTTATCCACCTTATGAGGGTAAATATGCTCAAACGGATGGAAAGCTCTATCAACTCTTTTACTATTACAGTTGGTAGGTTACTAGATAAAAATCTTATCCTTTATAAAAATATCCAAACTCATACCCTTGCTGAGATGGAAGAGTTAAATATCATCGATGTTGATATAGATAATGAAGAATATGCAAATGATTTAATAGGAAACAATGTCAAAGTTTTAATACAAGATATCGACAAAATCAAGCTTATGCAAGATTTACAAAACGATATAGAAAAACTAACTGAACTATTAAATGCTTCAAAAGTGATAGATGAAAAAAGAGACAACAAACTCCAATTCCTCAAAAACTGTATATCTGAAAAAATCAATACACCACTCAATCCAAACAACAAAAAAGTGATAATCTTCACAGCTTTTGCAGATACGGCAGAGTATCTCTATACTCATATTTCATCGTGGGCAAAAAAAGAATTTAGCCTTGATAGTTGTCTTATCACTGGAAGTGGAAACAACAAGACTACTTTTAAAGATAGCACAAATGACATAAATGAGCTACTTACCCATTTTTCTCCTATCTCAAAACAACGAGCCAAAATCTTTGCCGATACAACAAATGAAATAGATATTTTGATAGCAACAGATTGTATCAGTGAAGGGCAAAACTTACAAGATTGTGATTATCTAGTCAATTATGACATCCACTGGAATCCTGTACGAATCATCCAAAGATTTGGGCGAATCGATAGACTTGGAAGTCAAAATAAACAAATTCAACTTGTAAACTTTTGGGCAAATATGGAACTAGATGAATATATCAATCTTGAAGCTAGAGTAAGTGGAAGAATGGTACTTCTTGATGTAAGTGCAACTGGTGAAGAAAATGTGATTGATACTTCAGATGTAGCTATGAATGACCTAAGCTACCGAGCAAAACAACTTAAAGAGCTCCAAAGCCAAGTGCTTGACCTTGAAGATGTAAGTGGCGGTATCTCTATTACTGATTTGACCCTTAATGATTTTAGAATGGATCTATCAAACTATCTCAAATCAAATGGCAATCTACTAGAAACTGCACCAACTGGCATCCATAGTGCGATACTACATAATGATGAGTATGAAAAAGGTGTGATATTTTGTATCAAACTGCTTGATGAAAGTAAAGCTATCGTTGGCGATAAATACTCACTAGAGCCTTATTATTTAGTCTATATCAACGAAGACCATGAGATAAAAATAGAGCCAAATAGTCCAAAACAAACACTTGATATTCTCAAAAAACTCTCT
>CAIJNA010000223.1 GCA_903821805.1 uncultured Campylobacterota bacterium
AATTATACATTGCTATATCTATATTGTTTTTTGCATTTTGCACATAATTTATCTGCATAAATGTTGTGTAAAAATTTATCAAAAAATACACACAATACAATGCTATGGCTATTTCTAACATATATTTCCTTTTTTATTAGTCATTATTATTTTATTTACTATTTATATCTATTGCTGTTCTAAATAATTATAAAATTTATTAAAATCTTTAACCAAAGAAGCTCTATCTGAAATGTAAATCACTTCATAATTTTCTTCAAATGATTCCTCTGTCCAGTTGGCGCTACCAAAAATAACTACTTTTTTATCAATAATTGCAAGTTTAACATGAAGTTTGTCTTTTATATTTTTAATCTCTATATTATTTGAAAAATCTGATTTCTTTTTAAAATAATATATTTTAACTTTTACACCTCTTGCTGACGCATCTTCTAATAGTTTACTGAATTTTTTATAGCTAAAATTATACATTGCTATATCTATATTGTTTTTTGCATTTTTTATTTGCGATTCGATCTCTTTTGTAACTAGCTTATTTTCAATCGGGAGAAAAAATACTTTATCAATTGCACTTAAATTCGAAATCAATAAAATAAAAATCTTAATCATTTATGACATTCCAATAGAGTTTTATTTGGATTTGAAATATAGCCGTATCCATTATGTAAAGTGTATAAACCATATGCAATAACGCTTAATGCAGCTAGCTTGATCATAATATTTCTAAAATTTGATTTATTGAATAGTCCTACAAAGAAACCCAATGAAAATAGCGCAGGAATAGTGCTTAGTCCGAAAATGAGCATTACAAAAGCACCACTCAAAGCACTTCCAGTACTGGCTGCAGTTATAGCAAAAAAATAAACAAATCCACATGGCAAAAGGCCATTTAAAAGCCCAAGCATGAAGAAACTTGAAAGTGTTTGACTTCCCAAAAGTAATCTGAAATTTTTTTGATACCAAGATGTTTTTGATACTGAGTGTTCAATCAAAGTCAAAAATTTTATCTTTCCAAGAAGTGAAAAGCCTGTTAAAACCATTACTACTCCTGCTACTACCCAAAGAATTCCATTTGCCATATTTGAAAAAGTAGCAACGCCACCTAAGCTTCCAAAAACAGCCCCAAGTAGCACATAAGTTGTTATTCGCCCAAATGAATAAAGAATATGTGATGCAACTTCTTTTGCTTTATTAAAATCATCTCGTATCTTTGTACTACTATAAGCTATAACAATTCCTCCACACATTCCAACACAATGTCCAAATGAACCCAAAAATGCTATTGTTATTATTGATAGAATGTCAATTGTTTCCATCTATTATTTTGTGTCTTTCATAAGTGAAGCTCTTATTTTAGGGTCTTGTAGGTGTTCACCTCGCACAGCATGCAAAAACATCTCTTCAAATGTAACAAATCCATCTTTTTTTATTTCGTAAGCTCCAAATCCATATCCCATAGGTGTAGTATCAGTTCTACTATACCAAGCTTTTCTTCCATCAATATATTTTTTTGAATCCAAGCTCATAACCCAAATTATTGCTGTATCTTTCAAAGGCTTATCTTTTAGCCATTTTGCCATTCCTCCATGATCATGAAAAAACCATGTTTGACCATCATTAGATATTACCTGCGAAACGAAAGACATTTCGTTTATAACCATTCCACAGTCGCTATCTTGGTATTTTCCTGGAGCTAAGACATAAGGTGTTTTATTTAAATTTCCATTAATTACAGTTATCATGTTTTGATTTTTTGCCATTAATACAAAACCAACCAAAACTACCAGAATAAATCCAATGATAAAAATAAATTGTTTGTAATTTGAGTTATTTGTATCTATAATTCTGTTTTCGTCTTGAAATTCGTTATGCATAATTATTGTTAATTTTGATTTTTGATATTAAATTGAAAAAAGAAAAATGGATAAAATT
>CAIJNA010000224.1 GCA_903821805.1 uncultured Campylobacterota bacterium
GTAAAATGAAGCTTGAAAAATATGTTCTTATTCCTGTTGTACCAATGACTGGTGAACTTGAAGATGTAAAAATTAAACTTACCATCAAAGAAAGAATTAAAGAATCATGGTCATATACGAGCGATATATTCAAAAAAATATATCTTTACGTGATAGCTGGAGTTAGTATTGGAGCTTTTATTCATGGATTTATTCCTGCTGATTTTATTGCAACATACACAGGTGGTAACAGCTGGTATGCTGTCCCAATAGCAGTTTTAATGGGAATTCCAATGTATTCAAATGCTGCTGGGATAATGCCATTAGTTGAAGTTTTAACAAGCAAAGGAATGCTACTTGGAACAGCGCTAGCATTTATGATGGCGGTTACTGCTCTTAGTTTACCAGAAGCGATGATATTAAAAAGAATATTACACATCAAGCTTATCACAATATTTTTTGCTATTGTAAGTTTTGGTATATTATTAGTTGGATATTTATTTAACGTTATTTTGTAAACATATAAAGAAAGGGAGAAGCGATGAAAATAGAAATACTAGGAACGGGTTGTTCAAAATGCAAAGAATTGGAAATTAATGCAAAAAAGGCTGTAGCACAAATTGATGGATTTCATGAGGTTAGAAAAGTTGAAGATATTATTGAGATAATGAAATTCAATGTTGTAAGCACGCCAGCTCTTGTGATTGATGGTATTGTAAAAAGCACTGGAAAGCTTTTAACAACCGAAGAAATTTTAGAAATTATTAAATAATGGATATATTTTTAAAAACAGTTGGGGCCATCAACGATGAAACGAGAATTAAAATTCTCAACTTTATAAATATGAATGGTAAAGTTTGTGTTTGTGACATCGAAAATTCTTTTAATATGATTCAGTCAAGAGTTTCGAGACATTTGAAAATTCTAAAAGATGCTGGATTTTTAAAGGTTGAAAGAGATGGGAGATGGGCTTATTACAGCATAAGAGTTCCTCTTGATAGATTTAGGCAGTCAGTTTTAGAAGAAATTAGTTTTTTGTCATTCGAAATTCCGCCACTTTATTCATCATGCCAAACAAAACAATAACAAAATTATTTTCCATAATACATAGTTAGCTAAGCCTGATAATATCTCTGCATAATTTTAAAAGCAAATTTAAAGAAAGATTTCTGTAATATTCGCAACTTTATGTAAAAATAGTTTACAAATTTATGAAAGGAGTTCTAATCATGCCAAAAATGAAATCAAATAGTGGTGCTTTAAAGAGATTTAAAATCAAAAAAAATGGTTCGCTTAAAAGAGGAAGTGCTTTCAGAAGTCACATCCTTACTAAAATGGATCAAAAAAGAAAAGTAAATCTTAGAGGACCAAAAACTGTGGATTCTACAGACGTTAAAAGAGTACGGCTTATGCTGTGCAAAGCTTAATACTAAGCTTTTTGTCCCTCCGATTTAATTCGGACAAGTTCATCCAATATTGGTTGACACCTATAAATATAAATATATTGCGGTAAAGAAAGGAAATATAATGCCAAGAGTTAAAACAGGTATAGTAAGAAGAAGAAGACATAAAAAAATATTAAAATTAGCGAAAGGTTTCTATAGTGGAAGAAGAAAACACTTTAGAAAAGCAAAAGAAGCTGTTGAACATGCATTAGTGTATGCTTTCAGAGACAGAAGAGCTAAAAAAAGAGATTTCAGAAGACTTTGGATAATTAGAATTAATGCTGGTTGTAGATTAAATGATATCAACTATTCAAGATTCATGAACGGTATGAAAATTGCTGGTATTGAATTAGATAGAAAAATATTAGCTGATATGGCTATGCATGATCCAGTATCATTTGCATCATTAGTAGCAAACGCAAAAACTGCGATAGCAAACAAATAGTAAATTTTACGACAAACTAAAAAGGCTAGGTATTTTTACCTAGCCTTTTTTAATGCTTATTTTTTGTTGCCTTATAAATTATAAAATCAATATGGCTCTACAGCAATCCATCCATCAGCTATTCTTTCAATAACCTCAGCAATTCCAGCCTGAACATAAGTAACTCCAGGTACAAATTCTTCATCTTTCCAACCCATAGTATCCATAGTATTTCTACAAACTATAAATTCAACCTCATAATCCATAAGAGACTTAACCCTTATTAATGTGTTAGCATCATAGTCTTTTCTTACAGACCGAACACCCTGAGCATAAGTCACAACAGCTATTTTAATAGTTTCTGATGGATATTCTTTTAAAACATTATAAATTGAACCAAGCATATGGTTTACATCTTCAACATTGGCTGTATTAAGTTTTATTACCCATTTTCTAGGGTTTTCAAAAGTTGGCTGAGGATCACTAAATTTCATTTCACCAAAAGCACACACACAAAATAATATTACTATTAATAATTTTTTCATAACTAATCCTTATTGCACATTTACTAAATTATACAAAATATTACTTAAGTCCGAATTATGAAAAATAGATTTAATCTATCTTAAGTACAATGCTGAAAAATTAAAGGATATATATGCAAAAAGTAATATTATTTGATCTAGATGGAACATTAATAGATAGCACTGAGGCAATTATTGAAACATTTTATTTTACTTTTACAAAAATGGGCTTTGATTTTCAAGGAACAAGAAGTAATATTGTCGATCTAATAGGCTATCCGCTTGAAATAATGTATGAAAATCTTGGGGTTAGTCAAGAATTAGTTGATTCTTATGTGGATGAATATAGAATAAGATATAGAGATATATCAGTAGCCATGACAACTTTACTAGAAAATGCTACTGAAGCTCTTACACTTGCCTCTTCTTTCGCAAGGCTTGGAGTAGTAACAACAAAAACAGCAAGATATACTATTCCACTTTTAGTAAACATGAAAATTGACCATTATTTTGAATGTATTATTGGTAGAGAGGATGTAGAAAATCCAAAACCTCATCCTGAACCAATTTTAAAAGCTATGAATCTTATGAATATTTCAAATGACAATTTTGATATCTATATGATTGGTGATACAAAACTTGATCTAATAGCAGCCAAAGAAGCCAAAATCAAGGGCGTTGGTGTACTTTGTGGGCATGGGAAATTTGATGAATTAAGAGAACATACACAAATGATAGAGGCCAACTCTTTGAGCGCTGTAAAAAGTATATTTAATCTAAAAAAATAAAGCATAATGTAAGTTGTGTTTCATTAAAATCGGTCAAGAAATAAATTGTAAATTTTTCATTGTAAATTTTAATTTATTATATAGAATTTATTTAAACTAAGGAGACAAAATGCTAGAAATTAGATGGCATAGTAGAGCTGGTCAAGGTGCTGTTACTGGAGCGAAAGGTTTGGCTTCTGTTGCTGCGGAAACTGGTAAAGAAGTACAGGCTTTTTCTTTTTATGGTTCAGCTAAAAGAGGTGCTGCCATGACTGCATACAATAGAATTGATGACAATAAAATACTAAATCACGAAAGATACATGTGTCCTTCGTATGTCTTCGTTATCGATCCTGCACTTGCATATACAGACAATATTACACTAGATTGTGATGAAAATACTAAATATATTATTACTACTCATCTTGAAGATAAAAATGATTTAATAAGCTTAATTCCTGCCCTTCAAGGCAAAGAAGACAATGTTTATATTCTTGATTGTTTAAAAATTGCAAAAGAAACTATTGGTAGAGCTATTCCAAACACTCCTGCACTTGGAGCATTTATAAAATTATCAGGTATGTTAGAAATTGAAGATTTTAAAATAGCAATGAAAAAAACTCTTGGTAAATTACCAGAAAAAATAATCGAAGCAAATATGTTAGCAATTCAACGTGCATATGACGAAGTAAAGTAAGGGAAATATTATGGCAAAAGAAAAAGACTTATCAACTAGAGTTGTTCCATCTTTAGGTGGAGTATCAACAGAAAAATCTATTTGGGATATGGGATGGGATGAACTTGTACAAGGTGCAGCTTGTTTTTCATTTGAAAAAGAAATAGATCATACAGTTGTAAACACTCAACCTGAAAATAGACAATACGCTGAAACAAATTCTATGAATAAATATGTTGGTGACTGGAGAATTATCAAACCAGTTTGGAATGTTGATCTTTGTATAGACTGTCAAAACTGTTGGTTATATTGTCCAGATACTTCTATTATCTCAAGAGATAAAGAGATGGTTGGGATAGATTATGATCACTGTAAAGGTTGTGGAATTTGTGTAGAGGTATGTCCTACAAATCCAAAATCATTATTAATGTTCAGCGAAACAGTAAAAAATGAAGAAGCATTAACACAATGGCCAAGTAAAGACAAAAGCTTGCCGGACAATAACGAGAAAGGTGAATAACTAATGTATAAAAATAAAAGAACAATGGAACTAAAAAAAGTAGAAGTTTGGGATGGAAATCTTGCAAACTCTCATGCTTTAAGACAAGCTAGTGTTGATGTTGTTGCGGCTTACCCAATAACACCATCAACTGGTACAGTTGAAGGATATGCAACTCATCACGCAAATGGTTACGTTGACGGTGAATTTGTAATGGTTGAATCTGAGCATGCTGCAATGTCTGGTTGTATCGGTGCATCTGCTGCTGGAGCAAGAGCTGCTACTGCAACATCATCTCAAGGTTTAGCACTTATGATCGAAACTCTTTACCAAGCATCTGGTATGAGAATGCCTATCGTACTTTGTATGATTAATAGAGCATTAGCTGCCCCACTAAATGTAAATGGTGACCATTCTGATATGTATCTTGCAAATCAAAGTGGATGGATTTCAATGGATGCATGTAC
>CAIJNA010000225.1 GCA_903821805.1 uncultured Campylobacterota bacterium
GAATATTATGTTCTGATAGCTTACTATTTGTAAAAAGCTCAAAGGCAATAACTCCTTGATACAAAAGCATATCTTTTCCGTCTTGATAAATTTTATGTTCTTGTTTTGCAAGATTTAGAAAGGGCGTCATTTTCCCATAGATGCAATCAACTGCATATTTTGAATTCCTAACCAAAGGTTCTAAAAGATCAAGTGGAGCAGGGTAGCTAATGTCTACAAGACCAGCACTTGTGGAATTAATTATCATATCAAATTCTTGATTTTGCTTGAAAGTATCCCAGGTATAAAAGTCACATTGATTTGATAAAAAGAAATCTTTGTTGTTTTGACTTCTATTTAATACACCTACATTATAGTTTTCATTTTTTAAGATAATTGCAATAGCTTTCGCTGTGCCACCAGCTCCTAATATTAAAACTGATTTAACGTCTGTAAATTTTTCAATAGACTTTAAAAATCCAGGAGCATCAGTGTTGTAACCTTTTATCTTACCATCATGCTCTAAAATAAATGTATTAACGGCGCCAATCTTAGAAGCAAAAAGATCAAGTTTATCGGCAAACTTGTATGCATATTCTTTATGAGGAACTGTTATATTGGCTCCACTGAAGCCACCATCTATAAAAGCTTTTTTAATAGTTTCACCATTTTCTAAGTGAGTTTTTGAATATATTCCATCAAATCCAATTAATTCGAAACCAGTATTGTGCATCAATGGAGACTTTGAATGACTAATTGGATTTCCAAATATTGTAAATTTTTTCATATATTCTTTCTGTTGTAAATTTTTAAATCTATTTTCTGTTTAATAGTTCGCAAGCTTCTTTTGCATGATAAGTAATAATAATGTCCGCACCAGCTCTTTTAAATCCAAGTAGTGTTTCCATCATAACTCTTTCGTAATCTATAATTCCTGCTTTTTTGGCACATTGAAGCATAGCATACTCACCGCTTACATTATAAACCGCAAGTGGTAACTTTGAGGCATTTCTAATATCTCTTATTATGTCAAGATAAGCTAACGCAGGTTTTACCATAAGTATATCTGCTCCTTGTCTTTCATCTTCTATCGATTCTTCAATAGCTTCAAGACGGTTACCTGAATCCATTTGATACATTTTTCTATCACCTTTGCTTGGAGTAGATTCAGCAACATCTCTAAATGGACCATAATAAGCACTCGCAAATTTCGTACTATAAGACATAATTGGAAGATTTGAGAAGCCATTTGAGTCAAGAGCATTTCTTAGTGCTTCAATAATACCGTCCATCATTCCACTTGGGGCAATCATATCAGCTCCAGCTTTAGCATGTACAAGTGCTTGTTGTGCTGATATCTCAAGTGTGGCATCGTTATTTACAGTACTATTTTCATCTAAAATACCACAATGGCCATGGTCTGTATATTCACAAAAGCATAAATCAGTTACAACAAACATATCAGGAAATTCTTTTTTTATTGCCTTAATTGTTCTAGAAATGATACTGTTTTCACATAAACATTCACTACCAATACTGTCTTTAACATCAGGAATCGCAAATAAAATAACACTATTAAGACCTATTGTTCTAATATAAGCACATTCTTTAACTATTTCATCTATTGACATTTGGAAAACACCAGGCATCGAACTTATTTCATTTTTAATTCTATTTCCTTCTTTCACAAAAAGTGGATATATAAAATCATTTGATGTTAATACAGTTTCTCTTACTAGATTTCGTAGTGTTTCATTAACTCTTTTTCTTCTGAATCTTTTAAACATTGTTATTTCTCGCTTTTGTTTTTCGCTTTAAATTCATTGTATTCTTCATATGTTCCTTCAAAATCAACTATAGAACCATCATCTTGTATTTCAAGAATTCTGTTTGCAAAAACATCAAGTAATTCTCTATCGTGAGAAACACAAATAACGCTTCCTTCAAATGATAGCAGTGCCTCACCAAGAGCAATAATTGCCTCAAGATCAAGGTGATTCGTAGGCTCATCTAAAAGTAGAAAATTTCTTTTTTCAAGCATTATTTTGCTTAACATCATTCTGTGTTTTTCACCACCAGAACAATTTTTGATAGACTTTTCTTGTTCAGTTCCGTTAAATAGCATTCTTCCTAGACAATTTCTAATTTCACTAATATCAGCATCTCTGTCAAAATCTCTTAGCCAATCATATAGTGTGCTATCTCCTTGAATTAAGTCTGTAGCATTTTGAGGAAAATAACTCATATTAACAGTTGCTCCACATTTAACTTCACCACTATCAGCTTTTAGGTTGTCAATTATTATTTCGCAAAGTGTAGTTTTCCCAACTCCATTTGCACCAATTAGAGCAATTTTGTCTTTTTTATCCATCATGAAACTTATTCCATTTAGAACAACTTTCCCGTCGTAACTTTTTTTGATATCCACAAGCTCTAAAATCTCTTTACTTATTGGTTTTTCTTGTCTAAATAATATAGATGGATCACGTCTTGAACTAACTTCAATTGCTTGAATGTCAAGTTTATCAAGTTGTTTTGCTCGACTTGTAGCTTGTTTTGCTTTTGATGCATTCGCGCTAAATCTTCTAACAAAAGCTTCTAGATCTGTTTTTTCTTTCTGTTTTTTATCAAAATCTGTTTGAGCTTGTTTTGCTAAAACTGTTGAAGCGATATACCAATCATCATATGTTCCAGTAAATTCTCTGATTTTTTTGAAATCTACGTCCAAAATATGAGTACAAACAGCATTTAAAAAGTGTCTATCATGAGAAATTACAACCATAGTTCCTTCATGATGTTGCAGTTGATTTTCAAGCCATGAGATCGTTTCTATATCAAGATTATTAGTAGGCTCATCAAGGAATAATATATCAGGTCTTGGGAATAGAACTTGAGCAAGAAGAATTTTGAATTTATCACCACCAGTTAATGTACTCATTAAATTATTGTGAGTAGAAGCTGCAAAGCCTAGAGATTCTAGAATCTTTGTGATTTTCACATCATATTCATAAGTTGGATCTTCTTCACAACAAACCATTTCTAGCTCACCTAGCTTTTCTCCTATCTCATCTGTGTATTCTTCAAGATAAAGTCTTTCTTTTTCTTTGATGGCATCAAATAATCTTTGATTTCCAGCTAAAACTGCATCCGTCAGTGTAAATTCATCAAAAGCAAATTGATTTTGACTTAGCGTACCAACTTTTTTTCCAGATTGAATTTGAACTTCACCTTCGGTTATCTCTTCTTGACCACTTAGCATTTTTAAAAATGTAGTTTTTCCAGCTCCATTTGCACCAATAAGACCATATCTTTTTCCTGCATTAAGCGCCATATTGATATCTGCAAATAGAACCCTAGGTCCGAAAGTTTTCTTTAATTTTACAATTTTTACCATTTTAGTTAAATCCTCTATTTTTTCATAAGTCGCGATTGTACACAAAATTTGATAATATACATCTAATAAATTACTAAATAAA
>CAIJNA010000226.1 GCA_903821805.1 uncultured Campylobacterota bacterium
TCCAACTTTGCGCTCTGCAACGGGCAAAATAGGCTCTATCTATTTTTTCTCCGGGCAACAATTTCATAACAAGCGTAGCTATTTGCTGGTCGTCTAAATCGGGGTGCTGTTCTGCGAATAGCTCCCAACTCGTTTTTTCTTTTTCAATGAATACATTGTTTTTTTTATCCACTATTTCAGCAATACGGTAATCCCCATTTCCCAAAAACGAACTTTGTTCTCTGCAACGCTTGTAATATTCAGGAGAGCCGAGTTTTTCTCCCTCTAATGGAATTGCGACTAAAGCCGCAATTTCCAACTCATCTAAATCGGGGTGCTGTTTTGAGAATAAGTCCCAACCTTTTTGATTTTTTTCCATGATAGCTCTCACTTCTTCATAGATACTTTCCATTTCATCTTCCATGATTACATAAATTTTAAATTATCGTTTAATTAAAAACCGTTCGCTAAAATAATATCGTTCCGCTGTTTCAGTATCAACGGCATAAAGCATTGGTGCTCCTGTAATTTTCTCTATACTGGTTTCGATAATTCGAATAGGCCTATCTCCCTTTCCTGTAAAAGTTCCTGATACAAATAATTTTTCCATGTGCATTTTAATCCTCTGTACATTTTTGATTTTAGTTTAACTAATTCCGTAGTCAGCTTTTAAAATATATCTTATCAATGGAGGCAGATCTGACCTCTTTTTTGTTCCTAGAACAACTTCTTCATCCAGCTCTTCCAGTCTTTTAGCAAATTTACTCAGGGCAGACTTATTAAACAACTGATTCAGGGCTGATTTTATAAATTCCTGTTCTCGTTCATTTGGGTATATTTTCCTAAGCTCATCACTAATAAATTGCATTTCAGACGGCTTTGAAATCAAAGCTTTTATATTTTTATCTGATACTATTTTAAATCTTAAATCAGTTACCTTTTTACCTGTTTTGTGTTCCGTGTAAGAAAACCACAAATCGCATTCTCCTTTGTCATATAGCGATTTAAGCTCCTTTTTTGCTATTTCCAGAACCCGATCTTTGAAATTTGCAAAAAATGGATATTTATCAGAAAGGTTTAACATATCCTTTAAGTCCTGAACACTAATATTCCAAACGCCTGTGTCTTTGAAGCGAGAGCAAAATTCATAAAACCGTTGAGAATATTCAGATTTTAAGGATAGGGCAACCATCAAACTGTAAGAAGTAAAGCCCTTTGCGAGTTCCAATAAATAGGGCATTAATTCCCCACTAACTTGAAACTTTACTAATCCGGAGTTGCGATCATATTTTGAATAATTAATAAAACCAACGTCAAGCCATCCATGCTCTCCTTTGCCTGTCGGGTCTATATCTGTGATTATTAAGAAAGATTTTTTACGGAGAGAAATAAGCCCATCTTGTACCCTTCTGTAATTTTCATGGCTCACAAGTTCGCTAATAGGAATACTAAGCACTAAATCACCAAACAAAGTTTCGTCCATGCCTTTAGACATCTTCTCTTGGACGTTTTTAATAATATGATAAATGATACGTTTTTCAGTAACGCTATAATCATATTTTGCGGTAGTGATTGCATTAGGCTGAATTATTTTTGGCAAATTTTCCATAAAAATGTTTTTGCAAATATATTAAATATAACATACAAATAGAACAGATATATAAATAAATAAATAAACACGTCAATTTGTTATAGTTGGATGATTTAAACACGTCAATTTGTTATAGTTGGCACGTCAATCTGTTATAGTTGCATTTTTAAAAATCTTGCAATTGTCTGTAATACAGTAAATTGGAATCTTAACGCAAACCTTACAATAGTACAACAATTTAAACTTTTACAAGTTTACTGTTTTCCCCTCGCACAAAAAGGAATTTTAAGACGAAGGGAAATTGAAAAATTGAAGTGAAAAAAAAGCAGAAAAGGAATTGGGGAAAAACAGGAAAATTGGAAAAGAAGTAAGAGGGGAGGAAAAAGAAAAAGTGAAAAAA
>CAIJNA010000227.1 GCA_903821805.1 uncultured Campylobacterota bacterium
AAATCAAAAACAATCATAATTACTGTTTAAAGTTAAAGCTATATTTAAAGTTGATTATTGTACAATTCCCAACTTTTTTACAAATGAGCCTGTGTAGCTCAGGGGTAGAGCACTTCATTGGTAAGGAAGAGGTCGTAAGTTCAAGTCTTATCATAGGCTCCAGAGGTAACAAAAGCCCTTTGAATAGATAAGCCAATGACTTATCTACTCAAAGGGTCAAAAATTAAAAATATTCACAAAAGGAAAAAAAATGGCAAAAGAAAAATTTGAAAGAAACAAACCGCACGTAAACATTGGTACAATTGGACACGTTGACCACGGTAAAACTACTTTAACAGCTGCAATTTCTGCAGTTCTTGCTGTAAAATTCGGTGGAGAAATGAAAGATTACGATCAAATCGATAATGCTCCAGAAGAAAGAGAAAGAGGTATTACTATCGCTACTTCTCATATTGAGTATGAAACTGCTGCTAGACATTACGCTCACGTTGACTGTCCAGGACATGCTGACTACGTTAAAAACATGATTACTGGTGCTGCGCAAATGGATGGAGCAATATTAGTTATTGCTGCAACTGATGGACCAATGGCACAAACAAGAGAGCACATCCTTCTTTCTAAACAAGTTGGTGTACCTTACCTAGTTGTATTCTTAAATAAAGAAGATCAACTTGACGAAGATGATAAAGAAGAGATGTTAGAGCTTGTAGAAATGGAAGTTAGAGAGCTTCTTTCTATGTATGATTTCCCAGGTGATGATACTCCAATTATTGCTGGTTCAGCATTCCAAGCTTTAAATGAAGCTAAAGATGGTAAAGTTGGTGTATGGGCTGAGAAAGTTGTTGCATTAATGGACGCTGTAGATTCTTATATCCCAACTCCTACAAGAGATGTTGATCAAGATTTCTTAATGCCAGTTGAAGATGTATTCTCTATCTCAGGAAGAGGAACTGTTGTTACTGGAAGAATTGAAAAAGGTACAGTTAAAATCGGTGAAGTTATTGAAATCGTTGGTCTTAGAGAAACAATCAAAACTACTGTAACAGGTGTTGAGATGTTTAGAAAAGAGATGACTGAAGGTCTTGCTGGTGATAACTGTGGTCTTCTATTAAGAGGTGTTAAAAAAGAAGATGTTGAAAGAGGACAAGTTCTTATTAAACCAGGTACAATTACTCCACATACAAAATTCGAATGCGAAGTGTATATTCTTTCTAAAGAAGAGGGTGGAAGACATACTCCATTCTTTACTAACTATAGACCACAATTCTATGTTAGAACAACAGACGTTACAGGTTCAGTAACACTTAACGATGGTGTAGAAATGGTTATGCCAGGTGATAATACGAAATTAACAGTTCAATTAGTTTCTCCAATTGCTCTTGAAGAGGGAACTAAGTTCGCTATCAGAGAAGGTGGAAGAACAGTTGGTGCTGGTGTTGTTTCTAAAATCATAGAATAGTAAAGTAGTATTTATTATGGCAAATGGAGTTAGAATAAAAATAGGTTTGAAATGTGTAGAAACTGGTGATATCAACTATACAACAATGAAAAACCCTAAAACGCACACAGAAAAATTTGAAGTTAATAAGTATTCTCCAAGATTGAGAAAACATACAATTCATAAAGAAGTTAAGTTAAAATCTTAATTTCTAAATCAACAAGTAGGCTTAAATGCCTTCTTGTTATTTTAGGTCAATAGCTCCAATGGTAGAGCATCGGATTCCAAATCCGAGTGTTGTGGGTTCGAGTCCCTCTTGACCTGCCACTAAAGAGAAAGATAGTGATAAATTAAAAGTAAATATTTTTTATTTTTATTTTTATTTTTTCACCATACAAGGTCAAATCGAAAAGGTTAAATTTTGAGTAAAATAAAAAACTATTATAAACATGCAAAAGATGAGTTAAATAAAGTAATATTTCCAATAAAAGAGCAAGTTAAGAGTGCTTATTTATCTGTTTTCGTTGTAGTGACTGTTATATCACTATTTTTAGCACTTATTGACGCAATAATGTCAGTAAGTTTATCATCTATAATGAACTAAGGAATTTAAATGGCACATAATTGGTATGCAATACAAACTCACTCTGGAAGTGAATTAACAATAAAAAGAGCATTAGAAAGATTAAGTAGCGAATTAAATGATGGAAGAATTGATCAAGTACTAGTTCCTACAGAAGATTTAATCGAAATTAAAAAAGGTGCTAAAGTAATAATTGAAAAACCACTTTATTCTGCATATGTTTTTGCAAAAATTGATCTTGACACTGCACTTTGGCATGCAATTCAATCTATGCCTAAAGTTGGAAGATTTATCGGTGAGTCTAAAAAGCCTTCACCATTAAGTGAAAAAGATATTAATCAAATTATTGAAAAAGTTAATCATAGAGCTGCGGCTAAACCAAGAATTTCATTCGATAAAGGTGAAATGGTTAGAATTAAAGATGGTTCATTTGCAAACTTTAACGGAAATGTAGAATCGTTTGATATGTCGTCTGGATTATTAACACTAAATGTTTTAATATTCGGAAGAAATACACCAGTTGAGATCTCTTATACTCAAGTTGAGAGAGTAGGATAATTTAAACCCATAGGTATTAGGCAATAGTTACTAGCTTCTAACTAATTAGTAGTATTGCCTAATACCTATTTCAAAACAAAAAGGAATTAAAATGGCAAAAAAAATACAAGGGCTTATTAAGCTTCAAATACCTGCAGGTGCTGCTAATCCATCACCACCAGTTGGACCAGCATTAGGTCAAAGAGGTGTTAATATTATGGAATTCTGTAAAGCTTTTAACGAAAGAACAAAAGTTAATGCAGGATTTAAAATACCAGTTATTATTACAGTTTATACTGATAAAAGTTTTACTTTTATAACTAAACAACCACCAATGAGTGAACTTATTATGAAAGCTGCTGGAATCAAAAAAGGTAGTAGTAATGCACTTAAAAACAAAGTTGCAAAACTTTCTAAAGAAAAAGTATTAGAAATAGTAAAACAAAAGATTGCTGACCTTAATACTAAAGATGTTGATCAAGCAGTTAAAATTGTTGAAGGTCAATGTAGAAGTATTGGTGTTGAAGTAGAAAAATAATCTAATTATTTTTCATGTGCCGTTAAGACCACAAGGCTTTAAATGTGGTAGCAAAAATTAAATTATGCGAGGAAAAAATTATGAGTAAAAGAATTAAATCACTACTTACAAAAGTAGATTCAACTAAAGTATACAGCTTAACAGAAGCTGTAGATTGTGTAAAAACATTAGCATCTGCTAAATTCGACGAAACTGTTGAATTAGCAATTAATTTAAATGTTGATCCAAGACATGCTGACCAAATGATTAGAGGTTCAGTAGTTCTTCCTGCAGGAACTGGAAAAACAGTTAGAGTTGCAGTATTTGCAAAAGGTCTTAAAATGGACGAAGCAACTGCAGCTGGTGCTGACTTAGTTGGTAATGATGACCTAGTTGAGCAAATTCAAGCTGGTGTTATTAATTTTGATGTATTGATCGCAACTCCAGATACTATGGGACTTGTTGGTAAAATAGGTAGAATCCTTGGGCCAAAAGGTTTAATGCCGAATCCAAAAGTTGGAACTGTAACTATGGATGTTGCAAAAGCTGTTAAAGACGCTAAAGGTGGTCAAATCACTTATAGAGTAGATAAAAAAGGTATTATTCATGCAGGAATTGGAAAAGTTTCTTTTTCAGCTGAAGATATTTTAGCAAATGCTAGAACTTTAATGGGTGCTATTAATAGACAAAAACCTGCAACTGCAAAAGGTAAATATGTAACTACTGCTACTATTTCACTTACAATGAGTCCAGGTGTATCAATCAATCCAATTGAAATGATTGATATAAAAAACTAATTAGCTAAATTATTAATTTAGCTTTATCTTAAAACTAAAGACAGTGGGTTGGATAGAAATATCTACTAATTCCTACCGAAGTTTTTTTGTTTTGAAAGTATGAAACTTATGACTAAAGAAGAAAAAAATATTATTGTAAATAATCTTACTGAAGAATTTAAAGCTGCAGGTTCGATTGTTGTTGTTAATTATAAAGGTTCAACACATAGAAATCTTGAAACTTTAAGGGTTACTGCAAAAGAATCAAGTGTTAAAGTTAGAGTTGCTAAAAATACTCTTGTAAACGTTGCACTTAAAAATGCTGATTTACCTTTACTTGACTTAAAAGCTGAGAATATGTTTATCTGGGCTAATGATCAAATCACTGCTTGTAAAGTTGCTGAAAAATTCGCATCAGAAAACAAAAGTACTTTTATCATCAAAGGTGGTATTATTGAAGGTCAAATTGCTGACGCTGCTAAAGTTAATGCATTTGCTAAATTACCAGGAAGAGAAGAATTACTTGGAATGCTTGCTTCTGTATGGATGGGACCTGTTAGAAACTTTACTATCGGTCTTGATGCTCTTAGAAGACAAAAAGAAGAAACTGCAGCTTAATTATATTTAATAAAAAGCTAAAGTATGTGTTGTAAATATCTATTTACAAGAACAATTATAAGAAAAATAACAAGGACATTAAAATGGCAATTTCTAAAGAAGATGTATTAGAATTTATTTCTAACTTAAGTGTATTAGAACTTTCAGAATTAGTAAAAGAATTCGAAGAAAAATTTGGAGTATCAGCACAACCTGTTGCTGTTGCTGGTGGAGCTGTAGCTGCTGTTGAAGCTGCTGATGAGCAAACTGAATTCTCAGTAATCATTGTAGATGCTGGTGATAAAAAAATTAACGTTATTAAAGAAATTAGAGCGTTAACTGGTCTTGGACTAAAAGAAGCTAAAACTATGTCAGAAGAAGCTAATTCAGTAGTTAAAGAAGGTGTTCCAAAAGACGTTGCTGAAGCTGCAAAAGCTCAATTAGAAGCTGCTGGTGCAAAAGTTATAATTAAATAATTTTATTTATTTAAAAAACCTCAAATGCTTCGCTTTTTTTGCGAAGCATTAATGGTTTAAAAAGGTTAGCATTCTAGGATATATGTTTTTCATGTATCTTAGAGTGCTTTTTTAGGCTTTATTAAAAAAGCAATTCAAATACAAAAAATTATGAGGTATTCTATGTTAAATTCATTAAAATCTGGTAATAGATTAAGGGTAGATTTTGCTAAAAATCCACAAAAAATCGAAATCCCAAATTTACTACAACTACAACAAAACAGCTATAAAAACTTTTTAATGGTTGACGAGGAAAATCGTTCAGAAGCAGGAATTGAAAAAGTTTTCAAATCAATATTTCCATTACATGATGCTCAAAATAGATTTACATTAGATTATGTTAACAGTGAGGTTGGAAAACCAAAATATGATGTTAATGAATCTATGGTTAGAGGATTAACATATTCAATTCCTTTAAAAATCAATGTTAAGCTTACATTATGGGAGCTTGATGAAAAAACTGGTGAAAAGATAGGTGTTAAAAACATTAAAGAACAAGCTATTTTCATTAGAGAAATTCCGTTAATGACTGATAGAACATCATTTGTCGTAAATGGTGTAGAAAGAGTTGTTGTTAATCAATTACATAGAAGTCCAGGTGTTATTTTTAAAGAAGAAGAGGCTGCAACAGTTTCTAATAAATTAATTTATACAGGACAAATTATACCAAATAGAGGTTCATGGCTGTATTTTGAATATGATGCAAAAGATGTACTTTATGTAAGAATCAATAAAAGAAGAAAAGTTCCTGCAACTATTCTTTTAAGAGCTTTAGGGTACACAAAAGAAGATATTATTAAATTATTCTATCCAATCGTAAATATTAAAGTAAAAAATAATAAATTTTTAAGAGTATTTAATGCAGAAGATTTCACAGGAAGAGTTGAATTTGACCTTATTGATGACAAAGGTAATCTAATTATTGCTAGTGGAAAGAGACTTACTGAAAGAAAAGCAAAAGCTTTAGCTGATGGTGGTCTTAAATTAGTTGAATATCCAGTTGAATTACTAATGGAAAGACATACTGCCTCAAGTATATATGATCCAAATAGTGGTGAAATTTTATTTGATTCATTAACACAGTTAGATGACTTAAAATTAAAAAAACTTCTTGATCTTGGGTTTAAAGAATTTAATATTGCCAATGACTTGGCTGATGGAATTGATGATTCTATTATTAGAGCATTCAAAACTGATAGTGAGTCGATTAAATTATTAAGACAAACTGAGCAAATAGATGATGAAAATGATTTATGTGCAATCAGAATATATAAAGTAATGAGACCAGGTGAGCCGGTAACTGCTGATGCTGCTAAAGAATTTGTTAGAAAATTATTCTTTGATCCAGAGAGATACGATTTAACTAAAGTTGGAAGAATGAAAATGAATCATAAGTTGGGTGTTACTGTTCCAGAATATGTAACTGTTCTTACTTATGAAGATATTATTAAAACAATCCAATACCTAATCAAAGTTAAATCAGGACATGGTCATATCGATGATAGAGATCACCTTGGAAATAGAAGAATTAGATCAATTGGTGAACTTCTTGCAAATGAATTACATAATGGTCTTGTAAAAATGCAAAAAGCAATTAGAGACAAAATGACTACTTTGAGTGGAAGTCTTGAAGAGCTTATGCCTCATGATTTAATTATGTCAAAAATGATTACATCTACAATTACAGAATTCTTTACAAGTGGTCAACTTTCACAATTTATGGATCAAACAAATCCATTATCTGAAGTTACACACAAAAGAAGACTTTCGGCGCTTGGAGAAGGTGGTCTTGTAAAAGAGAGAGCTGGATTTGAAGTTAGGGACGTACATCCAACACATTATGGAAGAATTTGTCCAGTTGAAACTCCAGAGGGTCAAAACATTGGTCTTATTAATACTCTGTCAACTTACTCTAAAGTAAATGATTTAGGATTTATTGAAACTCCTTACAAGAAGGTTGTAAATGGTTTAGTAACTGATGAAATCGAATATTTTACTGCTACGCAAGAAGAAGGTAAAACAATTGCTCCAGGATCTACACGATTAGATAAATCTGGAAAAATAGCTGATACTCTTATAGAAGGTAGAATTGACGGCGAAATTATGATGGTTGAAAGTTCAAAAGTTGAACTTATTGATATTTCTTCGCAAATGGTTATGGGTGTTGCTGCATCTTTAATTCCATTCCTAGAGCATGATGATGCGAATAGAGCTCTAATGGGTTCAAACATGATGAGACAAGCGGTTCCATTGTTGAAACCACAATCTCCTATTGTTGGAACAGGATTAGAAAAAATTATTGCTAGAGATTCTTGGTCAGTTATTAAAGCTGGTCGTTCTGGAGTTGTTGAAAAAGCTGATGCAACTAACATCTACATTAAAGGTGAAGATGAAAATGGTGCGTTTATTGATCAATACTTATTGAGAAAAAATCAAAGAACAAATAATAATACAACATTTGGTCAAAGAAATCTTGTTAAAGAGGGTCAAATTGTTGAGAAAGGCCAAGTTATCGCTGATGGACCATCAATGGATAACGGAGAGCTTGCTATTGGAATTAATGCAACAGTAGCGTTTATGCCATGGAATGGGTATAACTACGAGGATGCTATTGTTCTTTCACAAAGACTTATAAAAGAAGATGCATTTACATCTGTGCATATTTATGAGAAAGAAATTGAAGCTAGAGAACTTAAACATGGAAATGAAGAAATTACTAAAGATTTACCAGGTGTAAAATCTGAGTCTATAGATCATCTTGATGAAAGTGGTATTGTTAAAATAGGTACATACTTAAAGCCAGGAATGATTATGGTTGGTAAAGTTACACCAAAAGGTGAAATCAAACCAACTCCTGAAGAAAGATTACTTAGAGCTATCTTTGGTGAAAAAGCAGGACATGTTATAAATAAATCTATGTATTGTCCAGCATCTATGGAAGGTACTGTTGTTGATATTAAAGTATTTACGAAAAAAGGTTATGAAAAAGACGATAGATCAGTAAAATCTATGGAATTAGAAAAATCTAAATTAGATATTGAACATCACGATAGACTATTAATGTTAGACAGAGAAGAGATTTTAAAAATAAATTCATT
>CAIJNA010000228.1 GCA_903821805.1 uncultured Campylobacterota bacterium
ACAGGGAAAACAGTTAAAAGACGGTACATGGAATCTTAATGTTGGTGTAAATGATTTGGTTTCATTTTTCAAAATGGTCGATCACTATCGAAGTACTCTTGATTCGCTAGAGCGTCGTTATGCTCTTGTTGACTTAATCCGTTATTTCATTGAAAATCCTGATCTTATTGGTCTCTCGCTGACAGAACTTTATACGCATGTTGAAATTTTCTTAAATGCTCAAGGGTACAATATTTTGAGTAAAAATGTAAATGATGAAGATATGCACCTGTTTGTTCAAACCAAAGGGGGACTTGAAGAGCTTCACGTAAATGATGATCTTTTTGCATCTCCTCATTTTGCGGAGGCCAATTATATTTTCCGAAAAATTCAAGATTGGAATTTACCACTTGAAGGAGATTTACTTCAATTGCTTACGAATGTTACTGATTACGCTAAAAAAGGGTCGTATATTCAGCGTTATAAAGGGCTTGGAGAGATGAATCCTGAACAGCTTTGGGAAACGACTATGACACCTGAAAATCGTGTATTGCTTCGTGTAACGGTTGAAGATTCAGTGTCAGCAGGTGAAGCATTTAGTCTCTTTATGGGGGATGATGTCGAGCCACGCCGTAATTACATCGAAACACATGCAAAAGATGTTAAACATTTAGATATTTAATGGCTTTTTATACGGAAGAAAAAGAGCGTTCTCACCGTTTTGTACTAGCACTTCGGATGGGATTACCCATCTTTTTACTCAGTGCTGTGAGCCTTTTCACCCTTTTTTCACAACTTCATACAACTCTTTCATCATTAATAATTCTTTCTCTTATTTTACTGGCAATGGCAATTTATTTTATATTTTTTTTAATTAATCAAAGTAGTTATGAACGTATCACTGACTCGGTTACCTATACCTTTACTCCAGAATATTTTTTTAAACTGTATAATCGTTGGAGTAAAACACAAACGTGCACTCTTGTTCTGATCACTATTGATAATCTTGCTCTTATTAATGAGCGTTATGGAATGAAAAATGGTGATTTTATTTTAAAAGAGGCTGTTATTCAAATTAATGATTTTTTTGCCCTTAAAGAGATAAAAAAACTACCTATTTGTAAATATAAGGGGGGTAGTTTTATACTTTTATTATTGGGCGAAAAAGAAAATTACAGTTCATTACTTGAGCTTTTTTGTGCAAAATATAGAGAAAATAGTATTCATGAAATTGAAATAGCCTTTTCAGTGGTTAGTTTAGATAATAAATTTTTTAAAGATCAAGAGGAAGTTTTAACGCGTCTATATGAACTTCAATATTTTCAAAAAGATAAAAAAATTGAAGATGATTACGATGATAAAGTTATCCCCTCTGAACTTGAGTATTCAGTATTGAGAGCATTAGAATATCGCCGTTATTCTGTTGCAACACAAATAATTTGTTGTGAATTAGCTTCTATTGTTGAAGTCACTTTCAAATTAATGGATGAAAATGGAAATTATCTTCATCAAAGTCGATTTG
>CAIJNA010000229.1 GCA_903821805.1 uncultured Campylobacterota bacterium
AATGAAACATATTTTGAACATTCTTATTTAAGTGCTTTCCTGGGATTAACATTGGTTCAGGGTGAAGATCTACTAACAAAAAACAATCAGTTATGGCTTAAAAATCTTAATGGTCTAAAAAGGGTTGATGGGATCATAAGACGTGTCGATGATGTCTATTGTGACCCGTTGGAGCTCAAAAATGATTCACAGCTAGGTGTAGCTGGATTTTTAAATGTTGCCAGAAACGATAACGTTTCAATAGTTAATCCAATAGGAATAGGTATTTTAGAAAATATTGGGCTAAATCCATTTATGAAAAATATTTGTAAATATCTATTGGGTGAGGACTTAATTCTTCCACAAATTGCTACGTGGTGGTGCGGTCAAGAAAATGAATTAGAATATGTACTAAATAATATCAATACACTTATAATTAAAAAAATTGACAAAACAGATGGTGCTGAAACATATATTGGGAGAAATCTAAATACTGATGAGCTAAACACTTTGATGTCAAAAATAAAACTTTATCCGACGGTTTATGTGGCTCAGGAGCATATAAACTTTTCAACTTCTCCATCGTTTACCGGAGAGTCAATAGAGCCAAGAAATGCTATTATCAGATCTTTTAGCTTTCTAGGAGAGGATGATTATGAAGTTATGCCAGGTGGGCTTGTAAGGGTTTCGACTTCAACTGACTCGTTAGTTTTTTCAAACCAAAAAGGTGGGAATAGTAAAGATTTATGGATACTTGGGATCGATGATACAGTTGTTCCAAAGATTGAAATCAATAAAGACTATGTTGATTCTAAATTAGAAAATATTTCAACAAAACGCGCTGAAAACTTATTTTGGCTTGGAAGGTATTTAAATAGAGCTATTATAACATCAAGGATGATAAGATTTAACCTAAAGAATATGCTTAATGTACGGAAATGTGATGATTGTGAAGATGCTGCTGACATTCAAAAAATATTAAATATTGCCTTAACACATTTAACTATGACGTATCCTGGATTCTTGGAAATTCCATCAACAAAAGCTTACTCAGAAATTACATCGATTATTCAAAATGATACAAGAGTTGGGAGCTTAACTTTTACTCTAAACATGCTTTCAAACACAAATATTAGTGTAAAGAATCTACTAACAATGGAAGCTTGGAGGATTTTTGATAAGATGCATAAAGAATGGTACCAATATTTAGCTCAAGAAAATCAGCCAATAAGAGAGCATGTAAATCATATTAATTCACTATTGATACATCTTATGGCATACAAAGAACTCATTGATGAGAGTATTTTTAAAGAGCAAGGATTGATATTATTTGATATTGGCGGAAAGATTGAGGTTGCCTTGCTTCTTATTTCAAAACTTCGTTCGCTTTTAACAGTTAAGTTTGATATGATGCTTCAATACGAGATTCTTGATAGTATATTAAACTCTTATGAGAGCTACAATTCTTACAGAGCATATTATCAGTCTAGTTTGGATATCAGTAATGTTGTTGAGTTTCTAGTTTTTAACACAAAATATCCTAAATCTTTGATATATATTATTGCCGAACTCTTAAATAATCTTAAAGAGCTTCCAAAGCAAAACAACAATGACTATTTAAGTGACTTTGAAGAACCAATCTTTAAAGCATATTCGCTACTTAAACTTTCGAGTCCAGCTGAATTACTTGAAGTTGATGATACTAAATTTGTATATGAAAATTTAGAAAAATTACTTTCTAATTTATCTAGCTTAATAATTACAGCATCAGACGAATTAACGAAAACGTATTTTTCGCACAATAACGATTAGAAAGAGAAAAGCAACAATTTATGACTTATGAGATTTACCATGAAACATCATTTGAATATTCAAATATAGTGACATTTAGTCACAATCTAGCAAGACTAAAGCCTACAAATTCTTCAATACAAAAGCTAATAAAGTATAATTTAGAAATATCTCCAAAAGCTTATGAAACAAATGAATTTGTTGATTTGTTTGAAAACACCAATAACTATATTTTACTAAGAGAGCCTCACAAAATACTAACATTAAAAGCTATTTCTGAAGTTAGTCTGGACACAAATATGATCCAGAAAAAAATCAATAGCTATTTGAATTCTCAAATAACAATAAGTGGGCTCAAAGAAAGGTTTAAATCATCCAATCCAAATGATATATCTGCAAAACTATATTTATTTCCAACTAGCTTGATACCATATGCTAGTTATGAAATTATGCTTTATACACTTGAATCATTTCATCCGTCAAGATCTTTACTTTCATCTATCAATGAGTTTATGGGTAGAATTTTTGAGGACTTCAAGTTTGTAAGTGGATTTAGCGATGTTACGACACCTATTGATACAATTTTTAGAGAAAAGAAGGGTGTATGTCAAGATTTTGCACAATTTGCTATAGCAGCTTTACGAACAATTGGAATAGCAACAAGATATATGAGCGGGTACATAAGAACAATTCCAGCAGAAGGAAGTGAAAAGTTATTCGGAACAGATGCTAGTCACGCTTGGTTTAGTGCATATATTCCTGATATAGGATGGGTTGATTTTGACCCTACAAATAATAAAATACCAGATCAAGATTATATTTTACTTGGATACGGACGAGATTATCATGATATTGCACCACTTAAAGGTGTGGTACAAAGTAGTGGAAAAAGTAAACTGGACGTTAAAGTCAATGTCCAGTGTTTATCAGAATAGGGATGCTTAAAATGTACTATGAAAAAGAACTCGAAGCAATAATAAAATCGAATCGTTTCAGAAAACGTGAATTAAACAATCATGAGCTTCTTGATTTTGCTTCAAATGATTATTTAGGGCTTGCAAGCGAGAAAAAACTTTTTAAAAAAGCATATAAGTTATTAAAAGATGAAACTTGTTTTGCCCCTAAATCTTCATTATTGGTAAATGGTTATCACAAAATTCACAAAATGTTTGAAGAAAAACTATCATATGAAAACGGATTTGAGAGCGGTTTGGTTGTTGGCAGTGGATTTTTAGCAAATATATCTTTAATTGAAGGTCTTGTAAGAAAAAAAGATGTTTTATTTATGGATTCAGATTATCATGCCAGTGGTATTTTGGCATCAAAACTTGTTAGTAATGTAGTTTTATTTAACCACAATGATCCAAAAGATCTTGAAGAAAAAATAAAACAATATGTTATCTCAAATAGAATTATAATTGCAATTGAAGGTGTCTATTCTATGGCTGGGGATATAGCTCCCATTGAGATTAATAACATAGCTACAAAGTATAATGCTATACTAATAGTAGACGAAGCACATAGTAGTGGTGTTATTGGTAGCAATTTGCTTGGATGGTATGATTATCATAATATAAAAATAATGCCAAATCATATAAAAATGGGAACCCTTGGCAAAGCGTACGGAAGTTATGGTGCATATATCTTAGCTTCTAAGCATATTATTTCATTTTTAGAAAATAGAGCGAAAGCAATTATATACACAACTGCTCCATCACTATTTGATATAGCTTTAGGCTATATTTCATTTATGCAAATAATTAAAAAGAAATCTAAATTAAAAGAGAAAATATTAAAAAGGCAACAAATTGTCTCGGAATTGATATCTGAAAATACAGATAGTTTAATATTGAAAATTGAGATTAGTGACAATCAAAAAGTAATTGATATTCAAAATAAACTTAAATTGGATGGTTTTATAATTGGAGCGATACGACAGCCTACTGTAGAGAAAGCTATTTTAAGAGTGATACTAAAGCTTGATATGAAAATAAAAGATTTAAAAAAGTTACTTATAAAAATAAAAGAATATCAATAATAAACACACAAACTAGCCAAGCAAACTTAACTACATTATCATTTTCACCATAAATAAAAAAAGAGACCTTAAAAGTTGGCGGCGACCTACATTTCCACAACTGAAAGCTGCAGTATTATCGGCGATGAGAATCTTGACTGCCAGGTTCGATATGGGGCT
>CAIJNA010000230.1 GCA_903821805.1 uncultured Campylobacterota bacterium
GCTTCTGAAAACAGATAATCTTGATACAATAAAAGTCCAGCATCTTTACAATCTTAGCGATGAATCTGAAACTGTAGGCAACTATGAAGATGGTGTAATTTACGGCAATAAAGCGATAGAATTAGCTGATCAAATCATAAAAAACTCCTCGAAAAACGATAGGATACAAAAAGTAGCACAAAAATACAAGGCTAAATCATATCTAAATATTGGTATAATTTATAAAGATCAAAGCGACTATACTCAAGCTTTAAATAATTTTCTTTCTTCTTTAAAAATCATGCAAGATATAAGTGATAAAAAAGGTATAGCTTATTCGCTCAATAATATTGCGTCTATATATAAATATATAGGTGATATTCCAACTGCATTAAAGAATTATTTTGCTTCGTTGAAACTACTTGAAGAGTTAAAAGACAATAGAGGAGTTGCTGCTTCGTATGATAATATAGGGGTTATTTATTGGAACCAATCAAATTATACTGAAGCATTAAAAAATCATTCGGCAGCATTGAAAATAAGAGAAAAAATTGGAGATAAAAAGGGTGTTGCGGCTTCTCTCACTAATATTGGAAATGTTTATGGTGAAATTGGAAATTATTCAACAGCTCAAAAAAACTTTTTTGCTTCACTAAAATTATATGAAGAAATAGGTGATAGATACACTTCTTCAAACCCTTACCAGAACATAGGAATAATGTATGGTAAAGAAAATAAATTTGATGAGGCTTTAAAATATATGCTTATTTCACTTAAGATAAGAGAAGAATTTCAAGATCAGGCAGGTATCTCTAATTCTTGCAATAATATTGGTTTCATATACTTTAAACAAAAAAAATTCAAAGAGGCTGAAGCTTTTGAAAATAGAGCAAAAGAGGTGGCAAATAAAATTGGAAGAAAGTTGTATTTGGAAAATGCTTATTTCTTCTTAACAAAAATAGATAGTGCAAAAGGCGATTATAAAGGAGCTTTCGAAAATCACAAATTGTATATTCTTTACCACGATAGTTTGGATAATGAGGAAACAAGAAAAAAAACAATTCAAAGTCAAATGAATTACGAATTTGGGAAGAAAGAAGCAATTGCAAATGCGGAACATAAAAAAGAGTTAGAAAATCAAGAAGCGATTGCAGAAGAAAAGAGTCATAAGCAAAAGATTGTAATTGTATCTGTTGTAATTGGGTTGTTATTTGTATTGGTTTTTGCAGGTTTTGTTTTTCGTACTTTAAGAATAACAAGCAAACAAAAAAATATAATCGAATTGCAGAAACATATTGTTGAAGAACACCAAAAAGAAATTATTGATTCAATTACCTATGCGAAACGATTGCAACAGGCAATCTTACCATCGGATAATGAAATATATAAATACCTGCCCGACTCATTTATTCTCTATAAACCAAAAGACATCGTTGCAGGAGATTTTTATTGGATGCACATATCACCTAACGAAGATGTCGTATTTATTGCTGCAGCTGATAGTACAGGTCATGGTGTTCCGGGTGCAATGGTAAGTGTTGTTTGTAGCAATGCACTCAATAGAGCTGTAAATGAATTTAATTTAATTGATACAGGTAAGATTCTTGATAAGACAAGAGAATTGGTTTTGGAAACTTTTGCAAAGAGTGGTGAAGCGATAAAAGATGGAATGGATATTTCTCTGCTTGCAATAAATAAAACAAAAAATGAATTGCAATGGAGCGGTGCAAATAATTCATTGTGGTATATTCAAAATAATGAATTGAAAGAAATTAAACCTGATAAGCAATCAATTGGACAGACTGAGAATCCAGAACCATTCAGGACAAATACTATTGAGTTTAAAAGTGGAACGCAATTTTATTTATTTACCGATGGTTATGCAGATCAATTTGGTGGGTCTAAAGGAAA
>CAIJNA010000231.1 GCA_903821805.1 uncultured Campylobacterota bacterium
CTTCTTACATCACAGAAAGGCTCAAGTTGACCAAATAAACTTACGTATTTTTCTGTCAAAATTTCTTTTAACAAAGCATCGCCTGCAGCTGCAATTAGAAATGAAATTCAAGCTAACTATATGGTTGAGGGTGATTTAAGAAAAAAAGTAGCAATGGACATTAAAGCTTTAATGGACTTAGGAAGCTATAGAGGTTTAAGACATAGAAAAGGGTTACCTTGTAGAGGGCAAAAGACAAAAACTAATGCTAGAACAAGAAAAGGTAAGAAAAAAACTATCGGTGCAGCAGCTAAGAAATAAGGGATAAAAAATTATGGCAAAAAGAAAAGTAACTAGAAAAAAAGTTGTAAGAAAAAATATTGCTGATGGTATAGTACATATTGCTGCAACATTTAACAATACAATGGTTACAGTAACTGACAATGCAGGAAATACAATTTCTTGGGCAAGTGCTGGAAATCTTGGTTTTAAAGGTAGTAAAAAATCTACACCGTTTGCAGCTCAAGCAGCAGCAGAAAGCGCATTAGCTAAAGCTATGGAACACGGAATTAAAAATGTTGGTGTTAAAGTTCAAGGACCTGGTTCAGGACGAGACACAGCTGTTAAAGCAATTGGTTCAACAGAAGGTATTACAGTTAAATGGTTTAAAGATGTTACTCCTTTACCACATAACGGTTGTAGACCTCCTAAACGAAGAAGAGTGTAAGGAGTAAAGCATGGCAAGATATAGAGGACCTGTAGAAAAATTAGAAAGAAGACTTAATGCTGACCTTGGATTAAAAGGTGAGAGAAGACTTAACGGTAAAAGTGCTTTAGAAAAAAGACCATTTGCTCCTGGGCAACATGGACAAAGAAGAACTAAATTATCTGAGTATGGACAACAATTACAAGAAAAACAAAAAGCAAAAATCCTTTATGGTATTCCTGAAAAACAATTCAGAAAATACTTCAAAGAAGCTGCAAGAAGAGACGGAAATACTGGATCTAACTTGATTACTTTAATTGAAACAAGACTTGATAACGTAGTTTTCAGAATGGGATTTGCTACAACTAGAGCAAACGCAAGACAATTTGTAACTCACGGTCATATATTAGTTGATGGTAGAAAATTAGACATACCTTCATATAGTGTAAAAGCTGGTCAAAAAATTGAAATTAGAGAAAAATCTAAAGCAAATTCACAAATCGTTAGAGCACTAGAACTTACAAATCAAACAGGAATGGTTGATTGGGTTAGTGTTGATAAAGAAAAAGTATTTGGTATATTTACAAGAATTCCTACAAGAGAAGAAGTAGTTATCCCTGTACAAGAAAGACTAATTGTTGAGTTATATTCAAAATAGTAAATAAAAAGGATAAAAAATGAAAAAATTCGTAACAGCTCCATTTTTACCTACAGAAGTTGGGATTGAAAAAATCTCACAAAATGTAGCAAAAATTAGTGCTTATCCTTTTGAAAGTGGATATGGTATCACTTTAGCTCATCCAATGAGAAGACTTTTAATGAGTAGTTCTGTTGGATATTCTGTAATCGCAGTTCACATTGAAGGTGCGGCTCATGAATTTGATACAGTTAGAGGAATGCTAGAAGATATTTCAATATTTATTATAAATCTTAAAAACATGAGATTTAAAATAAATAACGGTGATGACAGAATTGAAGTTAAATACACATTTAACTCAAAACAAACTATCACTGGTGCAGAACTATCAAATGATGATTTAACTGTTATAAACGGTGATGCATATTTGGCTACAATAAATGATGATTATAGTTTAACTTTCTCAATTATTGTACAAAAAGGTATCGGATACGTTTCTAGTGAAGAGATCAGAAATATGGTAGCGAAGGAATATATTCCAATCGATGCATTTTTCTCTCCAGTTAGAAATGTAACATATGAAATTGAAAAAATGCTTGTTGAAGATAATCCAAACTTTGAAAAAGTTGTATTTACAGTTGAAACAAATGGTCAAATAGCTCCAATAGATGCTTTTAAAGAATCTGTAACTATTATGTATGATCAAATGTCTGTATTCAATAAAGTATTTAATCTTTCAGATGTACAAATCGTTGAAAACACATTTGAAGATAGCAATGTTGATTTAAAACCTTTAATTGTTAAAATTGAAGATTTAGATTTAAGTGCTAGAAGTTTTAATTCTTTAGATAGAGCTAAAATTAAATATGTTGGTGATTTAGCATTAATGAGTGAAGTTGAAGTTAGAAATATCAAAAATTTAGGTAAAAAATCTCTTGATGAGATTGCTGATAAATTTGCATCAATTGGTTTCCCAATCGAAGGTAATTTACCAGAAGAGATAGCTTCGGCTTTAAGAAAAAAACTTGAGCAAATAAAAGCTTAAGAATATAAAGGATAAGTATGAGACATAAGCATGGATATAGAAAGCTTAGTAGAACTTCATCTCACAGAAAAGCTTTACTTAAAAATTTAAGTATCGCAATTATCGAAAGAGAAAAAATTGAAACTACTTTGCCAAAAGCAAAAGAATTAAAAAGATTTGTTGAGAAATTAGTTACTCAAGCTAGAGTAAATGATTTAAATGCTCACAGAATAGTATTTGCTGCTCTTCAAGATAAAGAAGCAACAAAAAAATTAATGAATGAAATCGCTCCTAAATATGTTGAGAGAACTGGTGGATATACATCAGTTATCAAAACTAGAATTAGAAAAGGTGATGCTACACAAATGGCTTACATCTCTTTCGTTTAGTCGATAGATTTTTTATAGAGAAAAGGCTAGTTGGTTTGTCCAGCTAGCCTTTTTTATTTTCCAATTTTACGTTACATAGTAAGTTTAAAATTTATCCTTCTAAAATATACTTTTAGTTATACTTCATCTTCCAAAATATCCTTAAATATATAAGTAAAAACAAAATAAAAAGTGTAAAAATGTCAGCAAAAGAGATACCACAATTCACTCATCTTCATCTTCATACTGAGTTTTCAATGCTCGATGGAGCAAATAAAATTCCAGTATTAGCTAAAAAAATAAAAGAACTTGGCATGACAAGTGTTGCTATGACTGATCATGGAAATATGTTTGGTACTATCACTTTTTATAATGCAATGAAAAAAGAGGGAATAAAACCAATTATTGGAATGGAAGCTTATCTGCATAATGAAGAAGATATAGCTGATAAAAGTACAAAACGAAGATTCCATTTGTGTTTGTATGCTAAAAATGATGTTGGCTATAAAAATCTAATGTACCTTAGTAGTCAAGCATATATGAATGGATTTTATTATTACCCAAGAATAAACAAAAAGATTTTAAAAGAAAATAGTGATGGACTTGTTTGCACAGCTGCATGCCTTCAAGGTGAAATTAATTGGCATCTTAATACTAATAGCGAGAGAAATGTTAAAAATGGTGCAAAAGGATATGATGCTGCCAAAGAGATAGCATTGGAGTACAAAGAGATTTTTGGTGATGATTTCTATCTTGAAATCATGAGACATGGAATCGATGACC
>CAIJNA010000232.1 GCA_903821805.1 uncultured Campylobacterota bacterium
CATTCAAGTGTTAACCAAGTGTTAAATTTGACATAATTCTAGAAAAATTTGATAATTTATTTTAAAATTGTGAAAAAAATGTGTAAAAGTGTAATTTTAATTACAAATAATTTTAGCTTAGATTTGAAATCTCGTGCAAGATTTTTTGATTAGTCAAAAGTTTATTTTGTTATAATCGAACTCAATTCAAAAATAGGATGCAAGCTTGGCTACAGGGATTAAATGTGAACTAAACACAACTTTAGAAACAGAACAACCAAAAAAATACAAAGTAATATTATTAAATGACAACTACTCTACGGTTGAATTTGTTATAGAGATTTTAATGAAGATTTTTAAAAAGAATATAGATGAAGCGACTGAAATAACAATGAGTGTACATGAAAATGGACGAGGAATTTGTGGAGTTTACAGCTATGAAATAGCTCAAACAAAGATAGCAGAAGTTAGATCAAACGCAAGAAGAGCTGAGTTTCCACTAAAAGCAATCGCGGAAGCCGAATAGGAAAATAATAAATGGGCAATATAAATATAGATAAAGAATTACAAAAAGTTTTTACCAATGCAATAAATTTTGCAAGAGCAAATCATCACGAATATATAACACTTGAGCATATTTTCTTTTATATATTGCAAGATAAAATGATAAAGTCGATCTTATCAAATCTTGGAATAGATATCATGATTTTAGAAACAAAACTAAAATTATACATTCAAGAAAATACACCTAAGTTTTCAGATATTTCAATAAATCAAGATCCCTTAGAAACAGTCACTGTTTCAAATATGATGGAAGATGTTATTTCTCATGCTGGACTTAGTGGTAGAAAAAGCATAGGAATAGAAGACATATTTGTTTCTATACTAAAAAACGACAAAGCATATTGCACATACTTATTAAAAGAACAAGGCTTACAAAAAGTAGATATTTTAGAAGAAATTAGTCATGGAGGAAGCGAAGATCTTGATGAAAATAATGATGAAGATGAAGAATACTACGACGAAGATGAATCTGAAGATTTAGATAGAACGATTTCAAGAGAGCTTAGAGGAAATAATCAGAAGAAAACTACACTTCAAGAAAACAGCACAGAACTAGTATCACTTGCAATGGATGGCAAAATAGATCCTGTAATTGGAAGAAACGATGAGGTTGCAAGAGTTATTGAAATCTTAGGAAGAAGAAAGAAAAACAATCCTATTTTACTTGGTGAAACTGGTGTTGGTAAAACATCAATTGCTGAAGCTCTGGCTTTAAAAATAGCCTCAAATGATGTACCTGAAGAACTCATAGGTTCTAAGATATATGCTTTAGATATGGGGAGTATGGTTGCTGGAACAAAATATCGTGGGGATTTTGAAAAGAAATTAAAAACTGTTTTAAAAGAGATCAGCAAAAGTAAAAAATCGATCCTTTTTATAGATGAAATTCACCAGATAGTTGGAGCTGGAAGCGTTGGAAATAGTTCAATGGATGCTTCAAATATTTTAAAACCATTGCTTAGTGATGGTAAATTAAAATGCATTGGTGCAACTACATATGAAGAATACAGAACAGATTTCGGTAAAGATAAAGCACTTAGTAGAAGATTTGCGAAAGTTGAAATCAAAGAACCAAATATAGAAGATGCTATTAAAATTCTAGATGGACTAAAAAGTAAATACGAAGAGTTTCATAATGTCTCTTATACTCCTGAAGCTGTAAGGCTTTGTGTAGAATTGTCAAAAAAATTTATAAATGATAGATTTTTACCAGATAGTGCGATTGATGTTTTAGATGAGGTTGCTTCAACAAAAAAATACTCTCATAAAAAAAGAAAAAAACTATTAATCATCACTGGTCATGATGTTGAACAAACTATTTCAAAAATGGCACAAATTCCTCCAAAAACTGCTACTTCTTCAGATTTAACTCTTCTTGAAGCAATGGAATCAAATCTCCTAAAACGAGTTTTTGGTCAAGATGAAGCTGTCAAAAAAGTTGTAAAAGCTATAAAAATAAACCGTTCTGGACTAGGAAGTGAAAATAAACCAGTTGGGAGCTTCTTATTTACAGGTACAACTGGTGTTGGAAAAACAGAAGTTGCTAAAGAATTAGCAAAAGTTTTGGGTGTAAATTTTATACGATTTGACATGAGTGAATACAGTGAAGCTCACACAATAAGCAGATTGATTGGGGCTCCAGCTGGTTATATTGGGCATGAAAAAGGTGGACTTTTAAGTGAGGCTATCAAAAAAAGTCCTCATTCAGTTCTACTTCTAGATGAGATTGAAAAAGCTCATCCTGATTTACTAAATGTTTTACTACAAGTTATGGATAATGCAACAATAACCGATAATAATGGTTACAAAGTAGATTTTCAAAATGTTATTTTAATAATGACTTCAAATTTAGGTGCTAAAAATGGAAATATTATGGGATTTGCTAAAGATAACAATCTAAATACAGACAAAGCTGTCAAATCTTTTTTTGCTCCAGAATTTAGAAATAGATTGGATGAAACTATAAAATTTGCACCATTAGATATGTCAACAGTTGTATTAGTTGTTGGTAAATTTATAAATGACTTACAATCATCAATAAAAGATAAAAATATCAAGTTAACGATAAGTAAAAAAGCAAAAGAAGAGCTTGCAAAACTTGGCTATGACAAAGAAATGGGAGCGCGTCCACTTCAAAGAATAATTAGAGATAAGATAAAGCTACCACTAAGTGATGAAATATTGTTTGGCAAATTAAAAGATGGTGGAAATGTAAAAATTGACTTTAAAAATGATTTTGTATTTAGTTACTAGAAAATAAAAAAAGCTAACTTATTACTGTTTAATAATTAGCTTTTGAACTATCTTTCTAACTTGTGGTACCACTACAAATATTGTTGGAAATGCTATTAAAAATGCTTTCCAATATGCTTGAAGCCAAAAACTTACAAATCCATCTACAAAACCTAGGTTTATAAACGTAACAATTAAACTCATAAAGCCTGACATAAACAAACTCATCACAAATGAAAATAAAACCATTTCATATTTTCTTGGTATCATACAAATTCCTCTTTAATTAAATATTTTATTGCTCAACTGAACTGTTGTGTTCTAACTCATCGTAAAGTACTTTTATAAAAATACCATTTTCTAAATCTTTAAAATTTATATTTTCACTCTTAAATAGTTTGTACAGAAAATCTTTTTTATACTCAGGACTTAAGATTTGTTTATTAAATTCAGTTCCATCTACGCATGAAAAAGCACCTTGACATATTTTATTTTCATAGATATCTAGACTAAATACTGGGATGCCGATGTTAAAAATACTTAAATGAACTTTTTCATCATATTTTTCAACAAATCCCTTATCGTAGAATTTAACTGAAGGTGTTTTAAAAATTATTGTTGCACTTTTTGTAGCAATTGGCTGTTGCTTTGAAGAACATCCTAAAAAAAATACAAAAGGTAATAGTAAAAGAAAAACTTTTTGATTCATTAAGTCAAGGATGATGTTTGGTACAAATTCATCAAACTTTCATAAAAATTCTTACTTTCAAAATCATCAAGAATTCCACTATTTAACGATAATTGCTGATGAATTTTAGCTAATCTTTCAGTTCGTTCTGGATACAAATCACTTAGGATAATTGAACTAATCTCTTTTCTAACCAAGATAGCAGGAGGAATGATCCCTAAATAAAATAGTTCCATAATAGAATCACTATTGTATTGAATATGATGATGACTACCATGTGGACAAGCATTTGTACTTACCAGCGTACTACATTTATCACAATATACAAAATTACTCATAATCTCTATTTTAATATCAATTCCAACAATCGTATCGATAATAGAGCTAAAACATTTATCTTGATAGAATGCCCCTATTCCAGCTTTTTCTTTTCCTATAATTAATTCAGTACAGCCATAATTATTTGCAACTATTGAATTTAAAATAATTTCATTAAATCCACCAAAAATATATGTATTCTCAAGTGGGATAAGTACAACTTTATCTTTTGGGAGGAAGTTATCACAAAAATATTTAACAGTTTTTAATCTTGTAGCAAAGCTCAAAGAATCGTCCGTGTAAGGCTTAAGCAAGAAAATTACGATTAAATCATTTTTTACAAGCGCTGTTCTAATAAGTCTTTCATGGATTCTGTGGAACGGTTTTCCAGAAAGCATAATTGCAGAGATAGATCTCGCTTCAACGTTATCAATTGCTTGTTGTAAATCTGCTTTGTGAGTTTTAATGTCTTCAAATAAAACCTCAAAATCACCACAAATTGCATAATTCCCAAGTCTTTTATACGTATTTACAACACCAGGATGTGCTGGATTATTTGTTCCATAGATTAATTTTACACGCTCATCTTTATCTATTTCAAATACTTCATCACAAACCAAACTACCGCAAACTTTTCCATCACACATCAGTACTATTTTGTCATTTTTTTTCAAAGATTTTAAAACAATTTCGTTTCTTTTGCCGCTTGGAGCCAAAACCAAAGAAAAAGGAAATGTCGTCCCTTTGTAAAGCCTAGTTGCGTTAACTTGCATAGATTCTGATTTATTCATCAGTTTGTCAACAGGAAGCAATAATCCTTCTTTTAAAAGACTAAGTGTAGCCAATGCCTCTTGATCAATATAAAGTGTTTTGTTCATTTAAAGTCCTATCCCGTAAAATTTTGTATAATATCCTATTGTTGATAAAACATCTTATAATTTAAAGGTTTATTTTAATGTTAGTTCATATTTGTTGCAGTGTTGATAGTCATCACTTTTTGGAAAAGCTACAAGCGGATTTTCCAAATGAAAAACTAATCGGTTTTTTTTACGATCCCAATATTCATCCATACAGTGAATACAAGCTTCGTTTTTACGATGTTAAGTATAGTTGCGATATTTTAGGAATTGAACTTTTAGAAGGCGAGTACGATTTGGATGTTTGGCTAAAACTCGTAAAAGGACTTGAAAATGAGCCTGAAAAAGGAGATCGTTGTACGGTTTGCTTTGACAGAAGACTTGAAGTTAGTGCTGAAAAAGCAAAAGAATTAGGATGCAAAAGTTTTACAACATCACTTTTAATTAGTCCAAAAAAATCTCAAGATAAACTGCAAATAATTGGTGACAAATTGGCGGAACAATATAATTTGAACTTTATTTTTAAAGATTATCGTGCTGGCAATGGTGTAGAAATGCAAGGAAAAGCTGTTAAAGAAAATTCTCTTTATAGACAAAATTATTGCGGATGTTTATTTGGACTAAAGGCTCAAAGAGAACAACAAGATAAATTGCTTGATGAGATGATTAGTCCTATAACAAATCAAATATTGCCAGAATCTATAGAAGAACGAATTGAGCTTTACAAGAAAAGAAATGATCTTTCAATAGCACAACAGAATTTCAAAATTATCAAGCAGCGGTTTTTAAATTATAGAATTTTAAGCGGATCCGTAAGTGTAAACAAAACAATCACGCCATCATATTTTTTAGCATATTCGACACTAAATAACAATAAAACTGCAGGTCAAATTGAATTTGACGTATCAAATATTTATTATCTTAATAGAGATGAAACAAAATTTATAACATTAGAATATTTCAATGTCATTACCAATAATAGCTTTGAAAGTATCTATGATCTCATAAA
>CAIJNA010000233.1 GCA_903821805.1 uncultured Campylobacterota bacterium
CCTACATTTGAGCAATGGCTCTTAATTTATTTCCCGACATTTTCGGATTTGTATTGTAACATTTTTCATTTTAGTTTTAGGAAATTTATGGTGTTAGTGATTGTATGCTGATGTTTTTTTGTAATTTGCAGTGAAATTAACAATATTTGTTTCATGATTAATAATCAAAAGCTTTTGTATTTCAAAATAATTTTGTAACCAAGAAGTTATAAAACTCTATTTTTAGGGGTGCATCAACTATTCATTAGTTCTTTTTAAGGTTAATGCTTTTATAATCATCTCTTTTTTAAAAATAACTTAAAAATATCAAACAATAAGGAAACAAAAGATGCGACATTTTCTGACTCTAAGAGATTTTACCAAAGAGGAAATTTTAGAGATAATTGATTTAGCCGTAATTATAAAAAAAGAGATAAAAGCAAATGTTTTTAAAAAATATATGCCAAATAAAACCTTAGGAATGATATTTGAAAAAAGTAGTACACGAACACGAGTAAGCTTTGAAGTTGGTATTTATCAATTGGGTGGAATAGGATTATTCTTAAGTTCAAATGATATTCAATTAGGAAGAGGCGAGCCAATTAAAGATACTAGTAGAGTTATTAGTCGTATGGTTGATATGATTATGATCAGAAATGATTCGCAAAAAGAGCTTGAAGAATTCGCATCTTATTCTAAAGTTCCGATTATAAATGGACTAACAAATAAGTTTCATCCAGTTCAATTAATGGCGGATTATTTGACCATTGTTGAACATAATAAAACAGAAAATCTGAAAGTTGCATATGTTGGCGATGGAAATAATATGACTCACTCATGGCTAATGCTAGCTTCCAAATTAGGGTTTGATCTTAGTATCGCTACCCCTATTGGATATGAGGTTGATCAAGATATTCTTGCATCAGCGTTAGAATTTGCTAAAAAAAGTGGTTCTAAAATTATCGTTACAAATGATCCAAAAAGAGCTGTAGATGGTGCAACTGTTGTTACAACTGACACTTGGGTTTCAATGGGACAAGAAGATGAAAAAGAAACAAGAATTAAAGATTTTAATGGATTTATTGTTGACAAAAAACTAATGAGCCTTGCTTCAAAAGATGCGATGTTTTTACATTGTCTTCCTGCTTATAGGGATTACGAAGTTAGTGAAGAGATTTTTGAAGAGCATAGCGAAACAATTTTTAGTGAAGCAGAAAACAGATTGCATGCTCAAAAAGCAATTATGGTCTGGCTAGATTCAAAAAGAGATTGTTAGGACTTTACAACCACTATGATAATAGTGGTTTCACATGCCACAATTTATCTAGTAGATTTGACCAAATAATCCCACAATCTTTCCTATAATTTTAATTTCATTTTTTTCCACAATTTGCATTGGATATTCTTTGTTGTCTGAAATCACATCAAGTTTTCCATCAATTCGCTTTTGGATTCTTTTGACAAAAAGTCCATTTTCACTTGAAAAAGCATAAATTCCATCGCGATTAGGATCACACTTTGTAGTATCAAGAAATATTACATTCCCGCTATTTAAAGTTGGTTCCATACTGTCTCCAGTTACTTTGATAGCTTCAATGTTTTGCATATCATCAGTTCCACCTAAAATTTGTGTAAAATAGGCAGGCATTTCAAGTTTTTCAAATTCATCATCATTGTGTTCACCTCCACCACCAGCACTTAGGCTAAGTGACGGAAAGAATTTAATCCAATATCTATCCGTGCTGTCAACTAAACTACTTGGATCCTGACCATAGAAAAGCCAGTTTATAGATATTTTCTTTAATGCGCAAAAATCTAGAATATTTGAATAAGGAATTTTGTTTCTAGTCTTCATTGTTGCAAAATTTGCTTGTGTAATATCAAGTTCATTTGCAATATCCTTGTCAAATATCTTCCTATTGTGCTCTTCCCCTAGAACAGTTTTGAGTTTCTCTATTACTTTTAATACATCTATCATTTTTTTATTCCTAATAATTATTTGCAACATTATAATAAAAAATATGTCAAATTGCAATATTTTTGTATGAAAATTATTTTTTATGCAATACAGA
>CAIJNA010000234.1 GCA_903821805.1 uncultured Campylobacterota bacterium
CTGGAGCCATCATTTTGCAAGGTCCGCACCAAGGTGCCCAAAAATCAACAACAACAGGAATCGAATTGTTTGTTAAAAATGTACCAAAATTACTTCTGCTTAGTTCTACGGGAGTTGTATTTAAAAGTGACTTCTGGCAGTGCCCACAATTTGCTTTTTTATAACTGTCTTGTACTGGAAGAGAGTTTGATTTAAAACAGTATTGACAAACTATAGTTATTTTTTCCATTAAATTCTCCAATTTATTTTCTTATTATGTACTATGATTACATGCTTTGTTATCAATTTGATTTTATCTAAAAGTTTATTAATTAATTTTGGGTAGAATTCAAAAATGCAAAATAATTACAATCAAACAACAACAATTCCAAGTCCTTCATACGTATGCGAAGAAAATCTTCTGTTAAATAATTTAAAACTTCTGAAATATGTCCAAGATGAAGCCGATGTAAATATTCTTTTGGCACTTAAGGGTTTTGCACTAAAGAGTACATTTGATCTTTGTAGAAAGTATCTTAAGGGTTGTTGCGCAAGTGGTCTTAACGAAGCTTTACTTGCTTATGAAGAATTTAAGGGTGAAGTGCATACTTATAGTCCAGCATTTAAGCCAAGTGAGTTTCCTCAAATTGTGGATATATCAAACCATATAGTATTTAATTCTTTTGCTCAATTAGACTTATACAAAGATAGCGTCAAGCCAAACAACTCATTAGGTCTTCGTATTAATCCTGAATATAGTAGTGTTGAAGTTGACTTGTATAATCCATGCGGAGTTTACAGTAGATTAGGGATCACTAAAGATGAATTTTTAAAGGGAATTAAAAGTTATCCAGAAAGTTTACATCTTATTAGCGGATTACATTTCCATGCACTTTGCGAACAAAATCTAGATGTTTTGGAAGCAGTTTTTGAAAAATTTGAAGAAAATTTTGGCGAATATTTTCAAAATCTAAAATGGCTAAATTTTGGCGGTGGACATCATATTACTAGAGTAGACTATGATGTTGAAGGGCTTATTAAATTTTTAAAAAACGTGAGATCAAAATATCCTCATCTTAAAATTTATTTAGAGCCAGGTGAAGCGGTTGGGTGGAAAACTGGATACCTTGAGGCTACAGTTTTAGATATAGTTCACAATGGAATAGACATAGTAATACTAGATGCCAGTGCAGAATGTCATATGCCAGATACTTTAGCTATGCCTTATAAAGCAGAAATAAGAGGAGCATCTTCAGATGCAAGTGAGAAAAAATATAGCTACAGACTTGGTGGAAATACTTGTTTGGCTGGCGATATTATAGGGGATTACAGTTTTGATAAACCTCTTAATATTGGCGACAAAATTATTTTTGAGGATATGATTCATTATACGATGGTAAAAACTACAACATTTAATGGTGTTAATTTACCGTCTATTGTTTTAAAAAGAAGTGATAATTCTTTCCAAGTTGTAACCAATTTCGGTTACAATGATTTCAAAAGTAGGATTTAGTGAAATTTATTGGAGAAGATATGAAGAGTAATGAGTCAGGTATTGATAACAAAATTATTGTTGATGAGCTTCAAGATGGAGAGCTAATAGATACCAATGAAGACTTTCATGACTATTCTGATAATAAATTAAAACATCACAATTATAAAAAAACAAAAAATGGAAAAATTCAAATTTGGGTTAAAAAAGAAACGCTTGAATATGAAGAAGAACTAGCTTTACTTCAAATAGAACTTTTGAAGCTTCAAAACCATACAAAAGAAACAGGTGAAAAAATTTTGATGATATTCGAAGGTCGTGATGCAGCCGGAAAAGGTGGGACTATAAAAAGAATTACCGAACATCTAAATCCAAGAGGTGCTAGGATAGTAGCACTTGAAAAACCAAGCGATACGCAAAAGACACAATGGTATTTTCAAAGATACACAGCATACCTTCCAAGTGCAGGTGAAATTGTTTTTTTTGATAGAAGCTGGTATAACCGTGCTGGAGTTGAGCCAGTAATGGGATTTTGTTCGTCAGAAGAGCATCATGAATTTTTACGTGAAGTTCCAGAATTTGAGAAAATGATAGTTAAATCTGGAATCAAACTATTCAAATTTTATTTTAGTGTTTCAAAAAAAGAGCAAGAAAAAAGATTTAATATCAGAAAGATTGATCCATTAAAGCAGTTTAAATTAAGCCCAGTGGATGATTCTGCTCAAGATTTGTGGGATAAATATACTGTTGCTAAGTATTCTATGCTGATGGCTTCCCATACAGATATTGCACCATGGACAATTGTAAGAAGTGATAACAAGAAGAAAGCACGAATTGAAACAATAAAATTTATTTTAAAAAAACTTAATTATGATAAAAAAGATAAAACGATAAATTTTACTATTGATAAAAATATTATTACTGATGGGGCTCATGAGATAGTTCTCATGGAAAACGAACATACATTTAAAAAAGAGGATACAAAATGAATTTAAAAGACTTTGACAAAACTATTTTTCCGGGACTTTTTATATCTAAAGATGAGCACCCATCTTATGGAAAAAAATATATCACTAGATTTCAATATGGACTAAAAAGATATGTTAAAGTATTGGGTTATGATAAACTAGATAGATTAAATGATAATAAGGCATTGAAGTTGATGCAAGAGTATAAAAATGTACTTGCTGAAAATAAAGACATTGTTCTTCAAGACATTACTAATGAAAAAGTTGCACCAAAAAATAAAGTATCATCTAAACAAAAAACACCGACAAGATCTAGCGTAAAAAAAATGGAAGAAAAAGTTTCGATTCCAAAATCTCAATTTGAAGAATGCAAATTTTTAAAAAATACTATAGGCGACTATAAATCTGTTGCTCCTGATGTTTTTGCAAAAGGAATACAAAAGATTTATGATTATGAGGAGATGAAGGAATATCAAGTTGAGCTTATTAAATTGCAAAAGTATCTTGAAAAAACAAAGAAGAAAATGATTATTCTTTTTGAAGGAAGAGATGCTAGCGGAAAAGGTGGGGCTATTAGAAGAATCACTAGATATATGAATTCAAGACATTATAGAGTTGTTGCTCTTGGAAAGCCAACAGAAACACAAAAAAATCAATGGTTTTTTCAAAAATATATTGAACATTTTCCAACAGGTGGAGAGATAGTTTTATTTGATAGAAGCTGGTATAATAGAGCTATGGTTGAACCTATTTTTGGATTTTGTACAACTGAGCAATATGAAATTTTTATGGAAGATGTTGTAAATTTTGAACACGACTTGGTTCGTCAAGATATGATTATGATAAAACTTTATTTTAGTGTTTCAAAAGCGGAGCAATTAGCTAGATTTCAAAGTAGACAATCATGTGAATTAAAACATTGGAAATTAAGTGAAGTTGATTTACAAGCACAAGACCTATGGGATGAATTTAGTGATAAAAAATATGAGATGTTGCGAAGAACAAATTCAAAATCTGCACCATGGCATATTGTTAGAAGTGACAATAAACATAAAGCAAGAATAGAAGCTGTGAAAATAATTTTAAATAGCGTCGAATATGACAAAAAGAATTATGCATTGAATTTTGAGCCGGACGAAGAATTTAACATAAGTGTTTCGCAAGAACTTTCAAGAATGAGAAAAAATAACGATTACTAACAATAGGCAAAGAATGATTACGTATTATAAAGTAGAAACAAATTTAATTAAATATTTAAAAGAAGAGCGAGAAGTTAAATTCTATAAGGATGGAGGACTTTTAAAGAAGTTAGGATTACAAAAAAGAGTTTATCCTGATATTTATTTTCATACAGGATCACTAAATGAATTCTCTAAACGATTAGTAATAAATAGTAAGATCACAGTTGTTAACTCTACTATCCTAAAAAATAAGATTATAAAGCTTCTTGGAGTTGAAAGCGATAAGATAGAAGTTATTTTACCTTCATATGAACCAGCAATATATAAAAAGAAAGAAGTCCAAAAGAATTTTAAAGAAAAACATAATATTCCAGAAGATAAAAAAATAATTTATTTTACAGCTAAAGATTTTTCTAAAAATGGATTTGTTAAGTTTTGTAATATTATAGAGAATCTTGAAATGGATAACTGGAAAGCAGTTGTAAGCGCATATGGCGATAAAGAAATAGTATATGCAAATGAGATTTTAAAGCATCGTAAATTAAGTGAATATGTCATTGTTGTAGAAAATGAAATTTTTGATGTTGCCGATATATTTGTTTTGCCAACTACTATTGAAAATTTTGCATATTCTGTTCTTAAGGCTATGGCGAATAAATGCATCGTTTTTACTACTACAAACAATAATGCTATAGAAATACTGGATGTATTTGGGATAATGGATGGCCCTGATGATTCTAATTTATCTTATAAAATAGACATGCTTCTAAGGGTTGAAGATGAGTTTAAAAAAATTAAAAAAGAAAATTATAAAATTGCTTCAAAGCTTACATTTGAATATCAAAAAGAAAAACTCGACACAATACTTGCAAAATTAGCACTCTAAAACATTAAGTGCTAATTATCTCTAATTTTTTATCTTCATTTTATGAATTTTCATATATTATTGCCACTCAATTTCATACTTATTGATTAATAAAATGATTATGAAATGTGAACTATGTAGACTTTAAAAAATACTAAAACAATATGGAGAAAATAAAATGGCAAAACACGAATTCCAAACAGAAGTAGGACAACTTTTAAAACTTATGACACATTCTTTGTATTCGAACAAAGAAATATTTATTAGAGAATTGGTATCAAATGCAAGTGATGCAATTGATAAATTAGAGTATTTAAAACTAACAGATGAAAAACTAAAAAACTTCACAACAACACCACAAATTAATATAAAGCTTGACAAAGAAGATAATTCTTTGACAATTAGCGATAATGGAATAGGTATGAGTGAAGCTGATTTAATATCATCTCTTGGAACTATTGCAAAATCTGGGACAAAATCATTTATAGAAAGCATGAGCGGTGATGCAAAAAAAGACAGTAAGCTTATTGGTCAATTTGGTGTTGGATTTTATTCTGTTTTTATGGTAGCAGATAGAGTTGACGTTATTAGTAAAAAAGCTGGTGATGAGACTGCATTTAAATGGTCAAGTGATGGTGAGGGAAGTTATGAGCTGGCACCATGCGTTAAAGATGAAAATGGTACAGTTATTTACATCAAACTAAAAGATGATGAAGTTAGTGACTATACTTCAAGATATAAAATAGATGAAATTGTCAAAAAATATTCAAATCATATAGCTTATCCTATCTTTATGAACTATACAGAAGAGACGGAAGATAAAGATACAAAAGAAAAAACAGTTGAATCAAAAAAAGAACAAATAAACGAAGCAACAGCACTTTGGACAAATTCTAAATCAAATTTAAAAGAAGAAGATTATTATCAGTTCTATAAAACAATTAGTCATGATAGTGAAAATCCAATTCTTTACACTCACACTAAAGCAGAAGGTGTAAGTGAATATACAACGCTTTTCTATATTCCAAGCAAAGCACCTATGGATATGTATAGAGTTGATTTTACACCTGGGGTTAAACTTTATGTTAAAAGAGTTTTTATAACTGATAGTGAAAAAGAACTTCTTCCTATGTATCTTAGATTTGTAAGGGGAATCATTGACAGTGAAGATTTACCACTAAATGTAAGTAGAGAATTGCTGCAAGAAAATAAAGTTATGGCTAATATCAAGCAAGCATCAATCAAAAAAATATTAAGTGAAATTAAAAAACTTAGCAAAGATGAAGAGAAATATGCTTCATTTATTAAGGAGTATAATAGACCTTTAAAAGAGGGTGTTTATCAGGACTATGTAAATAAAGACGCAATTTTAGAGCTTGTTAGATATAAATCTACTAATGATTTAGAAAAAATGACTTCACTTGCTCAATATAAAGAAAGAGCTGATAGTGAACAAAAAGCTATTTATTATATAGTTGGAGGAGATGAGAAAGTTCTTAGAAATTCTCCACTTATTGAGAGTTATAAAAAAAATAATATTGAAGTTTTAATACTTGACGACAGGGAAATTGATGAAATTATAACTCCAAGCATTGGAAGTTTTCAAGAGTGGGATTTAAAAGATATAACATCATGTGAGCCACCAAAAACTGAACAAACTGAAGAGTCTAAAAAAGAAGTTGAAGAAAAATTTGCATTAATTGTTGAAAAAATAAAAACAGTTCTTGGCTCATCAGTTAAAGATGTTAGAACAACAAATAGACTAAGTGATAGTCCTTCATGTGTTGTGAAAGACAGCAGTGATCCAATGGCATCAATGGCACATATGTTTAAAATGATGGGTCAAGAAGTTCCAGAATCAGCTCCAATACTTGAAATAAATCCAGATCATGAAATAGTTAAAAAACTAAATACGTGCCCAGATGATAAGATGATAGAGGATATATCTTATTTACTTCTTGATCTTGCAAAAATAAGTGAAGGAATGGACATAAAAGATCCAATAATCTTCACTAAGAGACTAAGCTCTATTATGACAAAAGCTCTTTAATCAATGGAATCTTTTATTTCTGATTGGGGATATATTGCACTTGCACTATATAGTTTTGGCGGTGGCATGATAGCTCTTGCAATTGCTGGAATTTTCAGTTTCACGGGAGAATTAAATATATTTTATGTGATTGCAGTCGCTTCTATCGCGAACTTTATTGGAGATCAATTTTTATTCTCAATTGCAAGAAATAACAAAGCTTATGCTAAAGATATGATGTCAAAGTGGGGCAGAAAAATTGCTCTGGCTCATATCTTAATAAGAAAATATGGAGTTTGGGTAATTTTTATTAAAAAATATATCTATGGTATCAAGACTTTAGTGCCACTTGCTATAGGTATTACAAAATTTGATTCTAAAAAGTTCATTATTATAAATATTTTTGCATCATTAGTTTGGGGAATTGTTGTTGGAACAATATCTTATTATGTAGGTCAATTATTTCTTGATTCTTGCTTATGGGCTCAGGACTTTGCATACTACAGCCTC
>CAIJNA010000235.1 GCA_903821805.1 uncultured Campylobacterota bacterium
GGATAGTTTGTCCCGTAAGTGGTATAGAAATCCATCTTGTAGCACCTAGTCTTGACTCCCCTATAACAAGCGTTGCAAGCAGCAAAAAAATTCCAAGCCAATAAAAAAATGCTATATAGTCAATAGTTTCTCGCAATGGGAGCATCATAACTACTATAAAAAGCATAAAGGCAACGAAGTAATAAATTAACTGCTTTTGTGCTAACATCTCACTTATTTCACCAACAAGTGTGTGAGACAAAATAATTAGTGGCAATATAAACAAGATTAGTTCATAATTAAAGTGTGATATTATTCGTTTATCAAAGAAATACATGCCGATACAATACCTTAAATAGGCTGAAAGAAAATCAATAATGAACCAAAACTACATATCAGATACCGAAGACAGATTAGATAAATTTTTATCCATAACATTAAATCAAACAAGAAGTCAAATTGAAACATTAATCAAAAAAGGCTGTGTGACAGTAGACAATAAACTTATCAGCAAAAGTGGTCAAAAACTAAAAATTGGTCAAAATATTGAAATTAATTTTCCTGAAATTCAACAAGTAGAGAGCAATTTTTCACAAGAAGAAATTTTAAAATTTGATATAAAAATTATTTATGAAGATGATTACATTCTAGTAATCGACAAACCGATAGGTTTAGTTGTTCATGATGCTCCAAGTGTACGAGAAGCAACTTTAGTTGATTGGCTGAAACTAAAAAATATCTCATTATCTACAATAAGCGGTGAAGAGAGACATGGAATAGTTCACAGACTAGATAAAGGAACAAGTGGTCTTTTGGTTGTTGCTAAAACAAATGAAGCTCATCAAAAACTATCAAGTCAGCTTGAAGACAAAAGTATGGGAAGATACTATATAGCGTGCATTGATATACCTCTTAAGGATGATATTGTTGTTGAAAAACCAATAGGACGAAATCCAAATCAGAGATTAAAGATGGCTGTAATTAATGACGGAAGATTTGCAAAAACAGCTTTTAAGAAACTCATTGAAAACAAAAATACAGACAATAATAGTCATAAATATGAACTAATTTGCGCAAAATTATTTACAGGTAGAACTCATCAAATTAGAGTTCATCTTGAATCGCTAGGAAGAAGGATTTTAGGAGATGATTTATATGGATTTAAGGGCAAAGACAGTAATATCGAAAGAATATTTTTGCATGCTTACAGCCTTTATTTGAGACATCCAATTACAAATGAAAGCTTTGAATTTGTTTCTGAGATACCAGAAAATATGCAAAATCTACTTGACAAAAACTTTGACAAAGGAACTATGAATGAAAAAATTAATAAAGAGTTTATCTCTAACTGCTTTCTTGATGTTAACAACTGGGTGTGATACTTCATCACTTACTCTACCAACATTATCGTCTACTAGCGAGCCAAAAATAGACGAGAAACTACCTGTTGTTGATGCACAAACTATCAAGCTATTGCCAGATATTAAATCTGTAAGCGTAGAATGGGAAGGTACTTCAAAATCTAATATTAATGGTTATTATATCTACAGAAAAGACCTTGAAAAAGCTGATTCTAAATTTAATAGAGTGGGTACTGTTTCAGACAAATACACAAAACATTATGTAGATCATGACTTACTTCCAAATACTCAATATGCTTACAGCGTATCTGTTATTGGTGAAAATAATTTTGAATCAAATCCAAGTGATGCTAAAGCTATAAAAACTTACCCACTTTTTGATTCAGTAGCATTTGTTGATGCAGCAAGTAATCTTCCAAGAAAAGTAAGAATTCAATGGAGACCACACGAATTATTATCTATCAAAGAATATACCCTAGAGAAAAATACTCCAACGGACGCTGAATGGAAAAAAGTTGCTACTCTAAAGAATAGACTAAATATTGAGTATATTGATAGAGATTTAAAAGATAGCGTAACTTACACTTATAGAATTAAAGCTGTTAACTTCGAAGGAATAGAGTCAAATCCAAGCATGTCTGCAACAGCTACAACAAAAGCACTTCCGCAAGCTATTGGATCACTTGATGCAACAAAAGATCAGCCTCAAAAAGTAATAGTAAAATGGAATAAAAGTCCACAAGAAGACGTTGTTGCTTACAATGTTTATATGAGCAGTGAGGCTGATAAAGGATTTAAAGATATTTACAAAACAGCTGCAACTGACAATACGTTTGAGCACGTGGTAACAGAAAATGATAAAACTAATTTTTATAAAGTTGCGACTATCGATAAAGATGGTCTAGAAAATGATATAAAACTATTAGCTCCAGTTATGGGTAAAACTTTATCAGCACCTTTACAACCAACTTTAACATTGGCACAAATTACTCCAAATGGTGTTATTTTAAATTGGATAAAAGGTGACGAGAGAGCTGTTTCATATACAGTGTACAAAACAACTAGAGAAAACTTCTTCCAATCATCAGAAAAAATTATTAAAGATGTAACTGCACTAAGATTTGAAGATACTGACGTAACCAGAGGAGTTGATTATACTTACGAAATTGAAGCTGTTGACAAATTTGGTCTAGTTTCTAAAAAAACTAAACCTGCTGCATTATCTATGCCAAAATTAGCTGAACAAAAAACGGAAACTAAATCGGCACAAAATTCAGCTAAATAAGTAACGCGACCATATGCCTCATTTAATAACAAAAAGACAATTAACAATTCAAACTCCATCTGAGAAAGATGGAGTTTTTTTTGATTTTGTAGCCAAATCGCCAAAAGAAGAAAAAATATGCGTAAAAGCAGAGGGGAAAAAGTTCTTTCTTACTAAGCTAGCCAAAAATGAGAACGATCTCATAAAGCTTGATTTGACAACAAGAGTAACTCCTATAAGTATTGCAAAAAAAGCTCTGAAAACTTATGCGGAACTAGCAAATTGCGAGATAATATCATCAAACATAGCATCTAGTCCAACAAAAATGGAACCTAAAAAAGAATACCTCAAAGAAATTAGTTACTTTGTTGATGAATTTGAAACCAAAAAAGAGATTTGTATCGAAGTTGGTTTCGGAAGCGGTAGACATCTTCTTTATCAAGCAAAAACAAATACAAATAAAATATATATTGGACTAGAAATTCATACGCCATCGATTGAGCAAGTTTTAAAACAAATAAGAATGGAAAATATAGAAAATATCCTTGTAGTTAACTATGATGCGAGATTATTTTTAGAATTTATGGGATCAAATTCGATAAGTCAAATATTTGTTCATTTTCCTGTTCCTTGGGATAAAAAACCACACAGAAGAGTTATGAGCCATGAATTCATAAATGAAGCATTGCGGGCACTAAATGTTGGTGGATCACTTGAACTAAGAACAGATAGCCCTCTTTACTATGAATACTCTAAAGAACTCTACTCTAGTTACGAAGAAGAAAGTACAATTCTTAAAAATCAAGAACTAGAAGTTAGTAGTAAATATGAAGACAGATGGAAAAGAATGGGTAAAGATATTTGGGATTTGACTATTTTTGCAGATAAAATATCCCCTGATATTATTATTAACAAAGACTTTACATTTAATATTGAAAATCAATATTTATTTGATGAGATAATAAAAATATTACCAGAAAAACCTACTGTTCAAGATGACTTTATGGTGCACTTTTCACATCCGTTTAAAATTACAGAAAATAGTGGTTTAATCCATGTGAGCATGGGGAGTTTCAATAAGCCTTTATCGATCTATATATTAGTAGATAATAAAAAGATTTCTTACTTTGTAACACTTCCCTTGCCTACAAGTTCAAATCATAAAGCACACGAACTTATAGAAAAAATACTAATAAATGAGGAAAAAAGATGATACATGCTAATAATCTATGCCTTAGCTATGACGGTAAAAAAGATATTATTCATAATGGAAAATTTCACATACAAGAGAAAGATTTTGTATTCATTACAGGTTCAAGCGGTAGCGGAAAATCAACTCTATTGAAATCTTTTTACAACGGAATAAAACCAAAAAGTGGGACTTTGCTTGTAAACAACACAAATATGTTAAAAGTTGGAAAAAGTAAAATTAGAGAACTAAGAAAAAATATCGGGATTATTTTTCAAGATTATAAACTTATCAAAGAATATACAGTCGAAGAAAATATTATGCTTCCTTTAAAATTAAATAACTATGGTGATGCAAAATCTTTAGAACAAGCCAGAAAGCTATTAAAACATGTAAAATTAAGTTCAAAAGGGCATTGCATGCCAGATGAATTAAGTGGTGGAGAGCAACAAAGGGCTTCTGTAGCAAGAGCCCTAGCACATAATCCAAAACTTATTTTAGCTGATGAGCCTACTGGAAATCTTGATGATTATTCAGCTGAACTTGTGTGGAGTTTATTGCGAAAAGCAAATGAACAGCTTGGAATTACAGTTGTTGTGGTAACGCACAGAATACCTGATAATTTTGGCCTAAGTTATAGAAAATTCGATATATTGTCTGGAGATATTTATGAGTCTTAATAGATTTTTTTCATTTAGTTTACCACTAATTATTATGCTTTTTTCATTTTCGATATATATTTCTATTTCAAAAATGATAACTACTTACGAAACAACTATCAATAATGATTACTCTATTGTTTTAGTAACAACAACACCAATAACGCAAGATGTTATTAAAAAAGGCATTTCATTTAATGTGAAAAACTTAAAAACACTTTCTAGGGAGCAAATACTTGCTGATTTAAGAGATGATGTTACGGATGGGTCTTTTGCTCTTTTACAAACAAAACTGCCGTATTTTTATACTCTTTCTCTGCAGGAATTTCCAACAAGCTCTTCACTAGAGAAACTAAAAAAAGAACTTTTATCAATTCGGGGAATGAAGTCCGTAGAAACATTTTCAAAAGATCATGATAATGTTTATTCATTATTTTTATTTATCAAATCTGTATCTGCAACAATGTTTGCATTTATGATACTTTTCACATTGTTCATTATCTCAAATCAAATCAATTTATGGTTTTATGAGCATTCTGAGAGACTTCATATCATAAACCTGCATGGTGGATCTCTTTTATATGGAGCAAAACCTATTTTAAAGTTAGCTTTGCTTAGTGGGCTGTTTGCTGGTATTGTTGTTGTTGGTGGGATTTTTTACGTTCAGCAAAACATTGATCTAATTTTCTCACCAGAACTAGCTCAGCTTATAACACAAAGCAATATTGTCTACACTCCAATTGAAGTAGTATCAATAGTATTAATTTCACTTTTTATTTCATTTGCAACTGTTTTTGGCGTACTAATCAAACATAGGTTTAAATAAAAATTATGAAATTATTTATTTTATTATCAATTGTATTTAGCTTGTTAAATTCGGCTGACATTAGCAAAATTGAACAAAAAATCATATACAACAAAAATATTTTAGATAAAACAAAAGAAGAGCAAAGCAAGACTAGTACAAAAATAAAAATATTAGCTGGTGAATTAAGCAAGGAAGAACAAGGATTTGAAAAAATACAAACGAATCTCAATGTAATCTCTACTAAAATTAATGCGAATAAATCACAGCTTCAACAAGCAAAAACAACAATAAATGTACTTGACCAAAAATCAAAAGTAATTGAGCAATATATTTCTGGTGTCGAAAACAATTTGGTTAGATCAGTTACAGATAAATATACGATGTCTATTGGTAAAAATATTATTAATAAAAAATCTATCAAAGATATCATTGAGCAAGAAAAATTGAGATTAATACTGGAAAATTCTAGAGAAATCATTGCAAAATCTAATGAGCAATACGTTCAAGTTACAGAACTTAAGAACGCTAATGACATACAGAAGAAAACACTTGAAACAGTTATTGTAAGTGGCGAAAGTGAAGAAAAGAAATTTAAAGATTTAAAAAAAGAGCAAGAAGTTAAGGTGTTAACTTTAAGAGAAAAACATAAAATTTATCAGAATGAATTAAAGGCTATAGTTAAACAGCAAAATGATTTAAATAGGCTGCTTGGTAGACTTAATATTGTCAAAGAAACAGAGTTAGAAAAAATCAAAAAAGAACAACTAAGACAACAGCAAGACAATTTAAGAAAAGCAAAAGCAGAAGAATTGAGATTGGCGCAAGAAAAAAAGATACTTCTTAAAGCAAATGCTAATGGCTCACAAGTAAATGCTATAACAACAGCTCAACAAATAAATTCAAAAGATATCAAAAAACTTTCACAAGATATTCTTGAAAATGATGCGGATATGAAAGTTAGAAATGTTGGCAATTCAAGCAGTGGAGTAAAAACAATATCTTCACAAGGGATAAGAATGCAAGCTCCGTTAAGTTCTTATACTGTAGCTAAAAAGTTTGGTGATTATTTTGATCCAATTTATAAAATTAAACTTTACAACGACTCAGTAACACTAAAATCTAATAGTAAAAATGAAAAAGTCTTTAGTGCGCTTCAAGGGCAAGTTGTTTATGCAAAAAATGATGCTGGTTCGCTAGGTAACGTTGTTATAATAAAACATGCTGGAGATATTCATACTATCTACTCTAGACTTAGCCAAATTGCACCAACAATTGTTGTTGGTAAAGCTGTTCCTCAAGGATATGTAGTTGGAAGAATTCAGGATTTACTAGTTTTTCAAGCAACAAAAAGCAATAGATATTTAAATCCTGAGGAGTTATTTTGA
>CAIJNA010000236.1 GCA_903821805.1 uncultured Campylobacterota bacterium
AAACGATGTAGCACTTCTTGGTGAAACATCTCTACCATCTGTTATTAAATGTAAAAAAACATTAGCATTTGGTTTGCTTTCCTCACCAATTTTAGCTAAAGCCAAGATGTGATCAATGTGAGAATGGACTCCACCATCACTTAAAAGTCCAATAATATGAATATCATTTGATTTTAATATCGTTTCTTTTAATATAATATTTTCTTTTAAAGTATCGTTTTTTATTTCAAGATTTACTTTAACTAGATCTTGATAAAGTATTCTCCCGCTCCCAATACTCATATGCCCAACTTCACTATTTCCCATTTGCCCATCTGGAAGACCAACAAATTCACCATAGGTTTTAATTAAACTATTTGGAGCGTGTTCAAATAGCCAATCATAAGTTGGCTTATTTGCATTGCAAAAAGCATTGTAGTCGGATGAGGCATTGTGTCCTATCCCGTCTGTAATCACAAGTAAAGTTTTATGAAACATTTTAAACCTTTTTGAATAATCTTTTTGTATAATTAGTGCTCATTTTACAATAAAGAGGCTTTATAAATTGTTTTACTGGTTTTACAAATTTTTAGATATTAATATCTTGCAAGATATTTCGGTTCGTGCTGGCTTCGCTTTTTTTATAGGCTTTTTATTCACAATGTATTTTATGCCAAAATTTATTAAGTGGGCAAAAAAAAGAAAAGCAAGTCAACCAATCTATGAATTCGCTCCAGATACACATAGAATAAAAGTGGGAACACCAACAATGGGTGGAGTTGTTTTTATAGCTGGAACACTTATCGCGACGATACTCACCGCTAAATTAAACAATCCATATGTAGTTGGAGCGCTTATCGCAATAGGTGCTTTTTGTGCTATTGGAATCAAAGATGATATAGCAAAAATTACTGCCAATAAAAATGATTCAGGTTTAACACCTAGAGCAAAAATGCTTCTTCAAATAGTTGCTTCATTTGCTGTTGTTGGTGTTTTGCTATACGCAAATCATTCAACCGCTTTATATATTCCATTTTACAAATTACCTATTTTTGACATGGGACTTTATGCAATAGTTTTTTGGATTTTTGTTATGGTTGCAACAACAAATGCGGTTAATCTGACAGATGGATTAGACGGATTAGCAACAGTCCCATCAATTATTGCATTTTTCTCATTATCTGTAATAGTTTATATTACGGGACATCTTGTGTTTAGCGGATACTTGCTTATGCCACATATCGCTTTAGTTGGTGAATTGTCAGTTGTTGGTGCTGCATTTATTGGGAGCTTGATAGCATTTTTATGGTTCAACTCCCATCCAGCCCAGGTATTTATGGGTGATAGTGGAAGTTTGGCAATTGGTGGTTTTATGGGTTATCTGGCAATTGTCGGAAAAAGTGAAGTGCTTTTGATTGCAATAGGTTTGATTTTTGTTATTGAAGCATTTTCTGTAATTTTACAAGTAGGTAGCTACAAATATCGACAAAAAAGAGTTTTCTTGATGGCCCCAATTCATCATCACTTTGAAAAAAAAGGTTGGCATGAAAATAAAATTATTATTAGATTTTGGATAATTGCGTTTATGGCTAATTTGCTTGCAATTTTGAGTTTAAAAATCAGATAATTTATATATTTAAAATTATGGTTGAAAAGAAAAGACAAGGATAATCGATGAGAATACTAGGAAAAGGTAAAACGGCTCAAGCTATTAAAGAAGTATATGCTGATGCAACTTTGTACGATGATAATGACTGCGAGAGTTTTGATCCAGATAGTGACGAGATTACAGTAGTAAGTCCTGGAATCCCACCATACAATGCTTTAGTAAAAAGCACAAAAAATTTAATCAGTGAATATGATTTATTTTGTCAAGATTCACCATACACTATATGGATAAGTGGAACAAATGGTAAAACTACTACTACGGCAATGATGGAACATATTTTAAAATACAAAAATGCAATTAGTGGTGGAAATATAGGGCTTCCATTGGCAAAAATGGATAGAACAAAAAACATTTGGATTTTAGAAACATCATCATTTACTATGCATTATACAAACAAAGCCAAGCCAAATATTTATGTATTGCTCCCAATAACTGAAGACCACACAAGTTGGCATGGAAGTTTTAGTGAATACGAAAATAGTAAATTGAAAGCTATGGACAATTTAACAGAAGGCGAAGTCGCAATTATACCTGCAAAATATAAGGATTATCCGACTAATGGATTTAAAATATGTTATGAAAATTCAAATGATTTGGCAAATCATTTTGGAATAGATACATCTAAGATCAATTTTAAAGAACCATTTCTAATGGACGCTTTACTTGCCATGAGTGCAGATAAAATACTTTTTGACAATATTGACTATGAAAGAATTAATAGTTTTGTTCAAGATCCACACAAAATGGAAGAATTTAGAGATTCAAAAAATAGACTTTGGGTGGACGATAGTAAAGCTACAAATTTTGACGCAACACTTCAGGCATTAAATAGATATGAAAAAGAAAAAATCCATATCATTTTAGGCGGAGATGACAAAGGCGTAGATTTAAATCCACTTTTTAAAGAGTTTTATAAGTATGATATAGAAATTTACTCAATAGGCACTAATTGTGATAAGTTGTATGGTCTGTCGCAACAATATTTAAATATCTGCCATAAATGTTATTCACTAGAAGAAGCAGTTAAACAAATCGGTGCAAACATGAATATTGACAATGGACTGGAAGTAGCACTTTTATCACCATCAGCTGCTTCACTTGATCAGTTTTCATCATACAAAGAAAGAGGAGAAAAATTTAAAGAATTCGTTTCATATCTTTAATTTTTTCATACAGCTAGATATTTAAAATATTCTTCCCTGCTTATTTCATAAGCCCCAAGGCTTGCTAAATGATCATTATAAACTTGACAATCGATCAGTTTTATTCCATTTTGCTTTGCCTGATTGCACAGATGATAAAAGGCAACTTTTGATGCATCCTTAACTTTTGCGAACATACTTTCTCCGCAAAAGATATCACCAATCATTATTCCATATAAGCCGCCAACTAGCTCACCATTTAAATATGTTTCTACACTAAATGCAACTCCTAGATCAAAAAGATTCGTGTAAGCATCTATGAATTCTTCACTTATCCAGCTTTCAGTTTCATGTTTTCGTTTGATATTTGAACAACTACTAATAACTTCCTTGAATCTCTCATTCGATTTTACAGTAAACTTTTTACTATTAATTGTTTTCTGCAAACTTTTTGACACTTTCATTTTTTGTGGATCTAGAACCATCCTTTTTTTCGGGCTAAACCAATGTATATAGTTGTATTCATCAATAAACCACGGAAAAATACCATTTTCATAAGCATTTACAATTCTTTGAGGATGAAAATCTCCACCTAACGCAACCAAATCATTACTCATCATTGATAGTGTTGGAAAATCAAATTCTTCTATA
>CAIJNA010000237.1 GCA_903821805.1 uncultured Campylobacterota bacterium
AAATTGTTGATATCTTATCTTATCGATTTTTGAGCTTATTTCATACTCCATATGTTTGTATAATTCAAGTAAATTATCACATGAATATTCAATTCTTTGCAGACGTTTTTTGTCTTTTTCTGATTCAATATTTTTTTCAATCATTTTAAGATTCATTTTAATAGTAGCAACTGGTGTGTTAAGTTCGTGGAGTGTTTTTTTTATCATATCATCAATTTGAATATCACCTTTAAAAAGTTCTTCAAAAATGGAATGACTTAGATATTTATATAAAACGAGTCCAACGAAAACTAGAAAAATTGTAATGGGGAAGAAAAAAGTTTGAGAAAAACCAATCTGAATCATTAATAAATAATTTATCGCAAGAGAAATTAGAATAATAAATCCAATAATTATATAGTTTGAAATGAGGAAATTACGATATTTGGAATTCATTAAAAATCTATCTTATAACCAATATTTTTAATATTGTGAATTTTTTTGTTTTCAAAAAGTTTTTGAAGCCTAGTAACATAAACCCTAATAGAACCTTCACTAAATTCTTCATCAAAGTTCCACAAACGATCACAAATCATATCCTTGGAAACAATTTTACCTCTATTCTCAAAGAAAAGCTTAAAAAGCTCTACAACTTTTCCGCCGTGAACCACAGCTGTATTATTTTGCAAAATTGTTTGATTTAGAGGATTAAAAGTAAGATTATCAAACACTAAAGCATCAATAGCTTTTCCACTTCTCTTAAGAATTGACATAATTCTGAGATACAATTCATCTATATCAAATGGTTTTGTCATGTAATCATCGCAACCATTTTGAAAACAATTCTTTAGCGTTTCTTTGTCTTGATATGACGTTAGAAAAATAGTAGGCGTAGAGTTACCATGAGCACGAATTTGCGACAAACTTTCGATTCCATTTAAAAGTGGAACATTAATATCAAGAAGAAAAATATCAAAATGCTCTTCATACGCTTTTATTAAGAATTGTTCACCGTCCGCAACATGTGTAAATGAAAAATTATAATCTTCCAGGCTATCAATAAGGGTTTCACTAAAAAGCAAATCATCCTCAAGTAGCAAAACTTTTATCATTAAAAATCCATGATTTACAGTTTATTTGCTAGTGTAAGTTCACCAAGGTAACTATGAATTGTATTGCCCTGCTCTAGCCAATTTAATATTCCGCCTCGTAAATTTTTTACATTAGGGAATCCCATTTTTTTAAGTTGGTAGCCTGCTAAACTTCCTCTTGGTCCTTTTAAACAGTATGTAACGATATTTGCATCAGTTCCGTAAACCTCTGCTATCTTTTTTATTGCCATAAACTCCAATTTACCTCGCGGTATAGTTAAATTATGATGAGCATTAATATATCCACTTCCAAATTCTTCAAACTCTCTAACGTCTACAAGAACAAAATTTTTACCCAATGCATATAAATCAGCAGGCTCAATTTGTTCAATTTCAGCTTCCGCTTCATCTATTAAAGCTTTAAATTGCTCACTTAAATAAACCTCAGCTCTCTCATCGGCTAATTTTTGTAATTTTTTGTATTCGTTTTTTGACATTAATTATTACTCCGCAATAAGATCTTTCATAAATTTAACCGTAAACCTAACTCCTGCACCACTTGCACCATAAGGATTGCATCCCCAAATTTCTTCTACAAATGCAGGTCCAGCGATGTCGCAATGAATCCATTTTTGTTTATTTTCTTCTTTAATAAACTCATCCAAAAACATTCCAGCAGTAATTGCTCCACCGTATCTAGTACTTGAAATATTACAAATATCTGCTATTTTACTTTTAATTGTTTTTTTAAGATATTTATTGAAATGAAGAATTGTTGCAAGCTCACCACTTTTTAAAGCACTTTCTTGAAGCTTATTATTTAATAGTATATTATTGCCCATAATTCCTGTTGTATAGTGCCCAACCCCTACAACGCAAGCTCCAGTAAGAGTAGCATAGTCAATAATGTAATCGAAATCTTGTATTTCATCTTGCGCATAGCATAAACAGTCGGCAAGAACAAGTCGCCCTTCTGCATCCGTATTTCTAACTTCTATTGTTTTTCCATTTTTTGCAACCAAGACATCATCAGGCTTGTATGCATCTCCACCAATCATATTTTCAACAGCTCCTATAATTCCATGAACTTCAATAGGTAATTTCATTTTTGCAATAGCATTCATTATTCCAAGTACAGCGCTTCCGCCACTTTTATCAGACTTCATGGTTACCATAAAATCTGCTGGCTTTAAGCTAAGGCCGCCACTATCATAAGTTAAACCTTTTCCGATAAGAACAATTTTCTTCATGGGATTAGCAGGTGCATAAGTCATATGAATCAATCTAGAATCATGTCTACTAGCTCTTCCAACAGCACTGATCGCACCCATTTTTTGCTCAGTAAAGTATTTTTCACCAAATATTTTTATCTCAAGGTTGTTTTCAATAGCAATCTTTTTTGCTTTTTTTGCCATAATTTTTGGATAAAAATCTTCAGGAGTTGTATTAACAAAATCTCTAACCATATTTACACTATTTGATAGATTGACAGCATCTTCAAAAATTTCAATTGTTTTAGGATCAACTTTCTCAACTAAAATGTTTATTGTTTTTTCAATCTCTTTTTTATTATCTTTGTTACTTTTGTATTTTGTGAACGAATAACTTCCAAGTTCAATACCTTCAACTACTTCAGCTAAATATTCTCCAGCTTCAATAATGGCTTCACAAAAGTTAGTATCTGAAAATATTCTCATAGCAGCTGCGACACTGCATCTTACATTATCACTACTATATTCACCACATCCAATATACAGCTTACCAAGTTCTGGTAATAATGCTGATGTGTCAATTTCACCTTTAAAATTAAGCTTTTGAAGCACTTCATTATCGCTTTCAATATTATTATTCTTGATAATAATGATTTCCAATTCTGTATTAATTGATTCTTCTATTAAATTTAACTTCATTTTATTTCCTCACAAATAGTGTCTTGTTTTATTTTTCGCATCGGAACTTTAGTTGCATTATTGAAAAACGATATAAAAGTCCAAAGAATAAGTCCAATAATAGGTAAAGCAAAATACCAATACTCTTTGATTGATTTCATAATTTCAAGAATTTCATTTCCAAAATACCACACAGGTAAAATTGTCAACGAAGCCCAGCAAATAGCTGACAAGAAATTAATTAGAGCAAAACTTTTTGCATCATATCTTGTAAGACCAATCGAAATCGGTATAACTGTACGCATTCCATACATATATCTTTGTGCAAAGATAATTGGCCAACCATATTTTTTAAGCAAAAGATGAGCAAAAGCAAACTTTCTTCTTTGGCTTCTAAATTTAGTGTGAACATATCTTTTATTGTATCTTCCTATATAAAAATAGATCTGATCCCCAGTAAATCCACCAAGACCTGCAATAAAAATAGCTAATGGTAAATTCATGTCGCCGGTACTACAAAGCAATCCTGCCATAACCAAACCTGATTCACCTTCTAAAACACTCCAAGAAAAAAGTATGATATATCCGTATTCTTTCATGAGATATAAAAACTTAGCTTCAAGACCAATAGCTGGTGCATTATAAAGATTGTATCCGAGATATGAAATTAGCAAAACAAAAAATATCGTACTAATTTTTCCAGAATGATTTTTAAAGAATGTCATCATTATTAGTCAAACTTTAATATTTCTTTGGCTTGAATCATATCCTTGTCACCTCTTCCACTTAAGCTTATTATTACTGTTTTGCCTCTAAATAAATCTTGTGCTTTTTTCAAATATGCTATTGCATGTGCAGATTCAAAAGCTGGTATAATTCCCTCTTTTCTACTTAGCCAAACAAATGCGTCCATAGCTTCATCATCAGTAATGTTGTCATATTTAACTGTTCCTAAATCATTATGATAACTATGCTCTGGTCCTATTCCAGGATAGTCTAAACCAGCAGAAATACTATGTGCTTCAATTACCTGACCATCATCATCTTGCAGTAAATATGAACATTGACCATGTAAAATACCTGGTTTTCCTTTTTTCAAACTACATCCGTGCATGTTTGTTTCAATACCATGGCCACCAGCTTCTATACCAATACATTGAACTTCTTTATCTTCAAGGAAATGACTAAACATTCCAATTGCATTTGAACCACCACCTATACATGCAAGTACATAATCAGGTAATTTATTTTCCAAATCCAAAAACTGTGCTCTAGCTTCCCAACCAATAATTGCCTGAAAATCTCTAACCATCATTGGATATGGATGTGGTCCAGCTACTGTTCCTATAATATAAAAAGTATCTCTAGCATTTGTCACCCAATATCTAATAGCATCATTCATAGCATCTTTTAAAGATTTACTTCCGCTTTCAACAGCAACAACTTTAGCACCCAAAAGTTTCATTCTGAATACATTTAGCTCTTGTCTTTTTACATCTTTAGCGCCCATAAAAATAGTACATTCCAGTCCCATAAGTGCTGCTATGGTAGCTGTTGCAACACCATGTTGTCCGGCTCCTGTTTCAGCTATAACTTTTGTCTTACCTAGTCTTTTTGCTAATAATCCTTGAGCTATTGTATTATTAACTTTATGTGCACCTGTATGATTTAAATCTTCTCGTTTTAAATAAACCTTACAACCAAGTTCATCACTAATATTTTGAGCCAAATAAAGAGGATTTGGTCTGCCAACGTAATCTTTCAAAAGAGCATTAACCTCGGACCAAAATTGTGGATCAAATCTGTATTTTTTATAGCTTTCTTCTAACTCCAATAAGATTGGCATAAGTGTTTCAGGAACATATCTTCCTCCAAAAATACCAAAATGACCATTTGAATCTGGATCAAATTTAGATGCCTTTGGAATATAATTATTTAAATTCTTTATCATTTTTATTCCTTTGTTTTAAATATCTAGAACACTATATACAGGTGCAATTTTTTCAATTTTTTCTTTTCCATTTAAAAATGTTAAATTCATTAGAAAACAAACTTCT
>CAIJNA010000238.1 GCA_903821805.1 uncultured Campylobacterota bacterium
ATTTCTGAATATTTTCTAAAATAAATAAAATCATTTCACTAGTAAGCCAAGCGACTATAAACGACACAGTAATGAGTATTATCACTTCAATGCAAAGTCCTAAAATGATACGACTTTGAGTTATTCCGATTGCTCGCATAATTCCAAACTCTCCCTTTCTTTCATTTACTATCATACTCATCATGCTTGATATTCCTATCAAACCCAATAAGAATGCCATAAAAGATACAGCATACGAAGATGTTCTTATGATTTTAAATTGATTATAATTTTCCGTGAAAGATTGTGTTGTTTTTACATCTATATCCGAATTGTTTAAATCCAAAATATTATTTTTAATAGTATTGAATGCTATATCCTGTTTTAAAGATACAAGCAAAAATGATGCACTTTTGTGAAACAATAAAGACCCATCATCAATTGGAACAACGACACCACCTTGCTCAAATCCAATTTGACTTTCAAAAACTCCGCTAACCTTGAACTCTTTGCCAGAAATTAAAATTTTGGTTGGATTTTTTAATGTTTTTGCAATATTGCTTCCAATAATAACTTCTTTAGAATTTGGGTATGTTCCATTTGTTAACTTGTAATGAGAGTAATAATTTGTTCCGACACCGTAAACAGCACATATTGGAATTGAATTAACGGGGCATGCACCAACTATGATTGCATAAACATTTTTAACACCATTGACTTGTGCTACTTTGGTAGCAAAAGTTCTATTTACATCACTAAAAAATGTATCAGAAATATCTTTTTGTGTTACGATAATATCACCACCAGTTTTCAACATCGCCGAATACATCGAGATAATGCCGCCAGATACTGCAGTTATTAAAAAAATTGAGGCTATTGATACCATTGATGCTATAAACATTAGAAAAGTTTTTAATTTATATTTCGTAAGAGCTTTAAGAGCGTATTTAAATAACATCTATTTTCCTTTGATTTTAATAATGGCAATCTCTGCTTTTGAGAAAAAGCGCTTATGTATGCCCCATGTTCCAAAGCCACTGTTAACATACATTAACGAGTTATTTTTTTTATAAAGACCACTTAAAAAACCTTGCTGGATTTTAACAAGTAAATGAAATGGAAAGATTTGTCCGCCGTGAGTATGCCCACTAAGTTGCAAAGCAATATTGTGTTTGCAAATCCATTTAAAGTCTTTCGGTTGATGCACTAGTGCAATATTTATCATATTTGGATCTAAAGTTTCAAAGATTTCTTCACTTCTTGTTCGCCCAAAGAAATGAGACATTCTATCGCCAATGCCAACCAAACATATATTTTGGTTGTTAATACTGATGGTTATTTTTTTATTATCCAAAATGATAATATTAGAGTTTCTTAAAAGTATTTCAAGCTTCTCAAAGCCATGAAAAAGTTCATGATTGCCACTTACAAAATAACATGGGACTTTAATTTTTTCAAAAAGCTTAATTAGGTGAGCGATTTTATTTGGTTGATCGTCCACTAAATCCCCAGTGATTGCCACAATGTTGGTATTTTGTTTATTGATAAAATCAATCAAGCTCAAAATTTCTTGATAAGGTGTTTTGTGGCTAATGTGTAAATCTGATAAATGTAAAATTGTAAATTCTTCACTTAAATTTATCACATCAATATCTATAGTTTTGATCATATTGGCTAATGTTGAGTTAAAAGTTTTGAAATCACACCTCTCATCAAATAAAATATATTTGAGATTGTAACCTGTTTATATGAATTGTATATGAATTTTATGGTAAGGAAATTCATATACAATTCATATTGATATTATATTATTTGTCAAAATACATTATAGGAGATGCGAAATGGTCAAAAAATTAATAATAGGTGCCGCTGTTGTTGCGGTGGTGATACAATTTATTCCTTATGGAAAAACATATACGAACCCTGCTGTTATGGGAGAACCAATATGGGATTCCCCACAAACAAAAGAACTCTTTAATAAAGCATGTGCAAATTGTCATTCGCATCAAACTACATACCCTTGGTATAGTAAAATAGCTCCTATTTCATGGCTAATAGCTAGTGATGTTGAAGAGGGACGGGAAAAATTTAATGTTTCTATGTGGGGAATGCAAAAAGAAAATAATGGCAAAAAGGCATCCGATGAACTGAAAGAAGGCGAAATGCCTCTATGGTTTTACTTGCCAACTCATCCAGAAGCTAGACTTACAGATACACAAACCAAAGAACTAATTGTTGGACTAG
>CAIJNA010000239.1 GCA_903821805.1 uncultured Campylobacterota bacterium
AAAAAATAAATAAGGCGAAGTATTGGTAGCAATTATAGATTATAAAATCGGAAATTAGGCGTCTGTTTATAACGCATGTAGTTTGATTGATACAAAAGCAGTTATTGTTAGCGATCCAAATGAAGTTAAAAATTATGACAGAGTAATTCTTCCTGGAGTTGGAGCATACGGCGATGCAATGGAGTATTTGAAAAAAACAGGTATGAACGAAGCTGTGCTAGAGTTTGCTAAAAGTGGAAAGCCCATGATTGGTATATGTCTTGGTATGCAACTTTTATTTGATAGCAGCGAAGAGTTTGGATTCACAAAAGGTCTTGGCTTGATTGATGGGAAAGTTGTTGCATTTGATAAAACAAAGATGAATATGGATGAACACAAAGTCCCACATATGGGATGGAATAAAATATTCAATAAACAAAATAAACTTTTTAATGGTCTTGAAAATCCATATTTGTATTTTGTTCATTCTTATCATGCTGTGACTGAAGATAAATATACAATAGGAACTACTCATTATGGGTACGATTTTGTAAGTGCTGTTCAAAAAGATAATATTTATGGTTTTCAACCACATCCAGAAAAATCTCATGATAATGGGATTATTATTTTGAAAAATTTTATGAAATTATAATTAATATGAATAATCAAAAAATAGCTACAAATAGTTTTGGTAAAGTTTTAGAATAGTTCTAAAAAAGGAAAATCATGGAAAAAATAGTTATAACTGGAGCAAATGGGTTTGTTGGATCAAATCTTACTAAAATGTTTCAAAATGGCGGATATGAAGTAATTGGAATTGATAGAAAAGATTTAAGAGACACAGAGAAACTGATCTCTATTATTAATGAATCTAAGGCTGTGATAAATTTGGCTGGAGCTAATATTGTTAATAGATGGAGTGATGAGTATAAAAAACTTCTCTATAGTAGTAGATTAGATACTACACAAGCTATTGTAGAAGCAATAAGTCAATGTGAAACAAAACCAGATGTTTTGATCTCGACTTCTGCAGTTGGAATATATAAAAACGATAAAGAATATAATGAAGAAAATATTGTTTATGGTGATGATTTTTTAGCAAAACTTGGTAAAGATTGGGAAAGTAAAGCATTGGAAGCTGAAAATTTTGGTGTAAGAACCGTAATATTTAGATTTGGAATCGTTATGGGAAATGGTGGTGCATTATCAAAAATGTTAACACCTTTTAAATTTGGTCTGGGCGGCACCATTGGTGATGGTCATCAATCATTTTCGTTTATTCATATTCAAGATTTGATCAAAGCATATTTTTTTGCTTTGCAAAACCCACTTCAAGGAGCTTATAATTTAACGGCTCCAGTGCCTACTACAAACAAAGGGCTAACAAAAGCACTTGGAAAAACACTTCATAGACCAACAATTTTTCCAGTACCTGAATTTGTTTTGAGTCTTATTTTTGGAGAAGGTGCCAAAGTTTTAACAGATGGTCAAAGTGTTGTTCCAAAAAGATTGCTTGATGCGGGATTTGAATTTAAATTTAAAACAATAGAAGAAACAATAGAAAATTTAGTAGGAGAAAGATAAAAGATGGAAATATTACCAGCGATAGATTTAAAAGATGGAAAAGCAGTTAGACTAAGTAAAGGTCTTATGGAAAGTGCGAAAATATATAGCGATGAGCCATGGCAAGTTGCTAAAAGATTTGAAGAACTTGGGAGTCGTTGGCTTCATATTGTTGATCTTAATGGCGCTTTTGCTGGAACTCCTGCAAATTTAGATCAAATCAAAAAAATAAGAGAAAATTGTAATCTAAAAATCGAGCTTGGCGGCGGAATTAGAGATGAAGAAACTATCAAAATGTATGTTGAACTAGGTGTTGATAGACTTATTTTAGGTAGTATTGCTGTTAAAAATCCACAATTTGTAAAAGATATGGCAAAAAAATATCCAATTGCAGTTGGTATTGATGCAATGAATGGAATGGTTGCTGTTGAGGGATGGGCCGAAGTTAGCACAATGAAAGCAACTGATTTGGCCAAAGAATTTGCCAATGCAGGTGTTCAGGCTATAATTTGTACTGATATTTCAAAAGATGGTATGCTTTGTGGAGTAAATGTTGAATTCACAGAAGAAATAGCACTTTCAAGTGGAGTGGAAACGATTGCAAGCGGTGGTGTAAAAGATATAAATGACATCATAAATTGTAAAGCTAATGGAAATATAGCAGGTGTTATTGTTGGAAAAGCATTTTACGAGGGAACTTTGGATTTGGAAGAAGGATTTCAAGTACTAAATGACTAATAATCTTGTAAATTTTATTATTAAAAAATATCTAAAGTATGATAATAAAAATCCATTCATAAGCATTACAGCAATTCTTTCTTTTTTTGGAGTTGCTATTGGTGTAATGGTTCTTATTGTGTCAATGTCAATAATGAATGGAGTTTCCAAAGAGTTTCAAGATAAGCTATTTACCATGAATTATCCGCTTAGTATTTATCCAAAAGCAAGTGATTCTGTAAGTAAAGAATTACTTCTTTCTTTAGAGAAAAAGTTTCCAGATATGGGATTTTCTCCGTATCTAAGTTCTCAAGTTATGATACAAAAAGATCAATCAATGAGTGGCGGTTTACTTTTTGGTGTTGATTTTAAAAAAGAGGCACAAATAAACAAAATCTATAAAGAGGCGTTAAATAATAAGATTCAAAATAAATTTGATTTAATTGTTGGTTCTGGAGTTAAAGATACAGTTGGACTCAATACAGGTGATAAAGCCACTTTATATTTTAGTAGTCTTGATCCTAATGGTTTTGGAATGATGCCAAAAATGAAACGCTTTACTTATGTAAATAATTTTAAATCTGGTCTAAATGCCTACGATAATGCTTATATGTTTACTTCAATTGAAGCTCTTCAAACTCTTCTGCAAAGAGATGAGAATTCTTACGATGGGATTCATATTTATTCGCAAAATCCAATGAAGGATATTGAAAGAATAAAGCAAGAATTACCAGAATTTGAAGTTGGTGTAGTTGGTTGGTGGCAACAAAATGGAAACTTCTTTAGCGCTATGGAGCTCGAGAAGCAAGCATTATTTTTAGTTCTAATGTTAATAATTTTAATAGCATCAATAAATATTATAAGTTCACTATTGATGACAGTTATGAGTAGACGAAAAGAGATTGCACTTTTGCTCTCAATGGGTGCAAGTGAAAAAGAAGTTAAGCAAATATTTTTCAGACTAGGGGCTATTATAGGTGTTTCTGGAATTATATTTGGTGTAATCCTTGGATTTATCGGAATGTATTTATTGACTAATTTTGACATCATTTCTCTTCCTGCTGATGTTTATGGAACAGCAAAGCTTCCTATTTCTCTTGATATTTTGGATTTTATTTTGATAATTGTTGGTTCTTTAACGATTGTTTTATTATCTTCTTATTATCCAGCACATAAAGCTACCAAGATTGATATTTTAGAGGTTTTAAGAAACGAATAGAACTAAAATATCATCAGTAATTAAGTATTTTTTTTATAT
>CAIJNA010000240.1 GCA_903821805.1 uncultured Campylobacterota bacterium
AAAGGTATCCCGAGCTCGACAATGTCAACCCCGGACCTTTCCAAGGCAAGAACGATCCTACTGGTCATCCGGAGATCCGGATCGCCTGCCGTGACATAGGCAATAAACGCTGTCTTTGCCTGTTTTTTCAGAGCCTTGAATTTTCTATCTATTCTATTCATTTCATCCCTTGGGGCTCTTTGGCCTCGTTAAGCATTATAGGATAATTTATAGCAAGCTCGTTATCGAGCAGAAGTTCTACCCAATATTTCCCGGGATTCGGGAAAGTAATATTATTAAATCTTGATGATGACGAACAAATAACTTATAAAATAGTGAGTTCTTTTGATAGCAACCCAGATATTGGGCATATTTCATTCCATTCACCACTTGCAAAACAATTGCTTGGAAAAAGTGAAGGTGATGAAGTTCATGCAGTATTGCCAGGCGGAAAAAAAGAATTTGAAGTTCTAGAGATAAAGTATGTCGACTAAAAAAATAGATGTTGCGATAGTTGGTGCAAGTGGATACACAGGATTAGAACTAATTAAAATAATTTTAAATCACCCTGTTTTCAATATTGTTTATGTTGCAAATTCAGAAGGTAATACAACCGTATCAAAGCTTCATCCATCTTTGCAAAACGTTTTCGACATGGAAGTTAACAAAGCAGATGCAAAAGATATTGTAGACATTTCCGAGGTTGTTTTTTTAGCGCTCCCCCATCAAGCATCAATGGGATTTGCAAAGGAAATTATTTCTCTTGATAAAGAAAATAAGCTGAAGATTATTGATTTAAGTGCTGACTACAGGCTTGAGCTAGAAACTTACGAGAAACATTACTGCTCGCATGAAGATAAAATAAATCTTCCTAACGCAGTATACGGTATGCCAGAATTTTACAGAAATAATATTCAAAATGCCTCACTTGTAGCAAATCCAGGATGCTATCCTACTGCATCACTTCTTGCACTTATGCCATTTGTAAAATATATCAATGAAAACTCAAGTGTTTTTATTGATGCAAAAAGTGGTGTTAGCGGAGCTGGAAAAAAACTAACAGATGCAACAAGTTTTGTTGGAATTAGTGAAAATATGACTGCTTATAATCCTTTTAAACACAGACATGCTCCAGAAATAGTTGAAAAGGCCAAATTAGTTTGTGGGAAAAATCTAAAAGTAAATTTTGTACCACATTTAATTCCAGTTACAAGAGGGATGCTAGTAAGTGTTTATGTGTCATTAAATGAAACAATAAATGCAGCTGATGTCCTAAAAGAGTTTTATAAAGATGAAGAATTTGTAAGAATTATGAGTGAGCCTGTAAATATTAAAAATACAAGCGGAACAAATTTCTGCGATATCTTTGTGGCACAAAATGGAAATGATTTATTTATAAATAGTAGTATAGATAATCTTCTTAAAGGTGCTTCAAGTGCTGCAGTTGTAAATGCAAATCTCATGTGTGGATTATCAGAAAACTGTGGAATTCCAAAAATTGCATATGTTCCATAACAATATTGTGACTATCCAAGCTAATGCTATTTTAGTATCAGATGCTCACTACAATCCATTAAGACAAGATTTTCTTTCATTTTTAAATGCGATCTTAAGAACTGAAATACAAACTTCTCAACTAATTTTAATGGGTGATATTTTTGGTTTTCTAGCTGGTGAAATAACTTACTTTAAAAAACAAAATCAAGAAATAATTGACAAAATAAATCACCTAGCTAATAAAATTGAAATTATATATCTTGAAGGAAATCATGACTATAACTTAGAAAATATTTTTTCAAATGTTAAGATAATAACTAGAAAGAGTCAGCCATTACAATGTGAATTTTGGGACAATACAAAATATCAATCGGAGATCAAAACAAGAAAAGTAATGCTTGCGCATGGAGATATCTATACTCCAAAAAGTTATGACCTCTATACTTCAATTATTAGAAATAGCGCTCTACTTAAAATCTTGAATTTTATAGATATTACAAATTGGCTTACAAAAAGAATCGACTTTTGGTTGAGAGAAAAAAATCTAGTTCATGAGTTTACTGACTTTGAGAAATTCGCCATTAAACGACTGTATAAATACAAATATGCAAAAGCTGATCTAATAATTGAGGGTCATTTCCACCAAGGTAAAAGCTACAAAACATACACTAATCTTCCTGCCTTTGGAATTGAAAATCAATACTTTTCTTTTTTAGATAAAAAAATAATAAAATTCCAAAGCAAAAACTAACAACTAAATATTTCTGGCAAAAACAAAGTCACATTAGAAATCAATTTGAAGTTTATAGGCTGCAAAGAAACAATAATTAATAGGCAGTCAAATGCTAAAAAAATATTTCAACATCTTTGTTGTTATTGATAATGAAAGTATAATATTTGTTAGATGTGCAAGAGAGATGTGAATCTAAAGAAAATAATTGATTAAAAATCTAAGGCTACTGCAGATAATAAATCATTTAGTGTCTTAAAAGATTTTGATTTATTGAAAATGGCGACCCCAAAAG
>CAIJNA010000241.1 GCA_903821805.1 uncultured Campylobacterota bacterium
GTTAAGCTTCTTGATGATATTATATTTTTTTCTAAAAAACATGGATTAAATATAGAATCTTTACAATTCTTACATCCAAAGCAAGATAGAAATAGTAGCCTTGTAATGGTTTATTTAAGAAAGAATTCAAAAAGTTTACTAAATATTTTACCACCACTTTTTATGTTTGATGATAAAGATTTTACACAAGCAATGATTGATATTTACAAAAAATGTGATACTTATAGTATTAAAATAAATATGGAAAAGTTATGATTCTTGAACACAAAGATTATCAATACAAATTTAATGCCAGCGCTTGTAGTAATTGCCCTGGAAATTGTTGTATAGGAGAACATGGTTATATTTGGATCACTGTTGATGAAATTGAAAAATTAGCAGCACACTTAAAACTATCAGTTAAAGATGTCCTGGATAAATATATAATTAAGTATGGATACAGATTCTCTCTTACTGAATATAAAATAGATGATAAGAATTATGCTTGCATCTTTTTTGATTTAGAAAAAAAACAATGCTCTATATATGAAGCTAGACCTTCGCAATGCAGAACTTTTCCATTTTGGGAGCATTTTAAAGATAATATAGAGGAGTTAAAAGAAGAATGCCCAGCTATTTTAGATTAATTTTTTCTTGTATTTTTCTATTTTATTTTAGTGTTTATGCAGATGAAAATAATACACCAAATGATTATATGACTATAGTAGGATTAGATAGAGAATTAAATAATGATTTCACAAATAGCTCTGCTATTTTTATCCAATTATTTGAAAAAACAAAACATAGTGAATACTTAAAAAAAGCTATAGATTCTTATATGCAAAATCAGGAGTTTGAAAAAGTTACCAAACTTACTCTTGATCATCTTGCTACCAATAATGATATTGAGGAGTATCTGCTCACTAGATATGTTTTGTCCTCAATGTTAATAAAGCAATACAAAGAAGCTTTGCCATATGCTAATCAACTTGGATTTAAGTATCCAACTGCATTTAGTCTTGGATTGCTCGGGGATCTTAATTATATTTTAGGAAATTATGATAGTGCTAGAATAAACTATGAAGATGCATACTCTCATTTAAAGAGTGTAAACATTGTCATTGCACTATCTAATGTACTTTATGAAAAACTATCAGATAAACCAAAAGCGATAAAATACTTAAATGATTTCATTGATAAAAACGGATGCATAGAGAATTCGTGTACAAGATTGCTTGAGTATTATCAAAAAGAAAATGATATTTATGGAATGACAAGAATAGTCGAGAAGGCATATAATGACCATAAAAAAACTTCTCCAAATGAAAGATTAGCTAAAATTGAACTCCTTTTAGGCGAACTTTACATGCAGGTTGATAGACAAAAAGGGATAAACTTTTTGATTGAAACTGGCAACAATGATCTTTATTTAGTGTCGATTTATGAAGAAAAAAAAGAATTTGATAAAGCACTCAAGCTTTTAAATTCCTTATATAAGACAACTCAGGATAAAACTCTTCTTGGAAGAATTGCAATGGTCACCTTTGAAATGTCAAAAGATAAAAAAGCTATTTTAAAAGAAGTTTTTGCAAAATTTGAATTAGCATTAAGTGATAAGTCAAATCCTCAATATGAAAATTTTTATGGTTATTTGCTAATTGATTATGATTTGGATATAAAAAAAGGATTGAATCTTGTGCAAAAAGCAAATTTATCCCAACCTGATGATGTTGCAATTATGGATTCATTGGCTTGGGGATACTTTAAAAATAAACAATGTGACTTGGCTTACGAAATAATGAATAAAGTTGTACAAAAGGTTGGCATGAATGATAGTGAGATAAAACTTCATTATCAAAAAATTAAAGAATGTGTTAACACTAAAAATAACATGAAAGATAATAATAAAACAGGGGATACGAAATGATACTTGATGAAATAATTAGAAAAACAAAAGATGATCTGGAAAAGCGAAAGGTTGACTATAGTATTGATTGGCTTGGCAGAAGTTTAGCTTACAATCCTTATCCACCAAGAGATGTTCGTTCTCTTTTGACGTCTACTAAAGAAGAGCCAATTAGAATTATTGCTGAAGTTAAAAAAGCTAGTCCTAGTAAGGGTATTATTAGGGAAGATTTTGACCCAATTAAGATTGCTATTGAATATAGTAAAAATGGAGCAAACTGTTTATCGGTATTAACAGAACCACATTTTTTTCAAGGTAACTTGGAATATCTACCGAGTATAAGAAGATATGTTAGTACACCACTTTTAAGAAAAGATTTTATCATCGATGAATATCAGCTTGTTGAAGCTCTTGTTTATGGTGCAGATTTTGTATTGTTAATAGCAAAAGCATTGAGCACAAAAGAACTTCAAAATCTTTACGATAGAGCTTTGCAACTTGGCCTTGATGTTTTAGTTGAAATACATGATTTTGAAGACTTAAAAAAAGCAATGAGATGTGGAGCACATATTATAGGTATCAATCATAGAAATCTTCAAACATTCGAAATGGATATGACCCTTTGTGATCAACTTATACCTATGATCCCGAATGGAAAAATAATAGTTGCCGAAAGTGGAGTTAACGACAGAGAAACTATTCTTAGGTTAAGCAGCATAGGTGCTGATGCATTTCTTATAGGTGAGCATTTTATGAGACAAGATGATATCGGGAAAGAATTACAAAAACTAAAATATGGAAAATGATTTAACAAAATCTCAAGAATTGAAAAGTTTATTTTTTGCAAATGAAAATAAATTTTTTTCCAAATTTGAAAAGAAACAAGATTTTCA
>CAIJNA010000242.1 GCA_903821805.1 uncultured Campylobacterota bacterium
AATACTAACCCATACATCTTTCTAAATCTCATTTTTAGCATCAGAATTAATAATTTTGGTGCTTTTTACACATAAATTACTATTTTAAATAAATCCACAATAATAAACTGTAACTTTTCTAAACACTATAGCTACTCAAAGGGTAAAATCTACACACCAAATAATATTTTGAAATAGTTTTTTGATAAACTAATATTTTAAAAACTACCAAAAAGGACTTAGACAATGAGTTTAGTAACAAACTACAAAATACACACAAAAGAAAGAGAAGCACTTGGTGTTCCAGCAGAAGCATTAACTGCTGAGCAAACTGCACAATTAGTTGAGCTTTTAAAAGCTGACACGATTATAGAGCAAGAATACATTCTTGATTTGTTTGAAAATAAAATAAATGGTGGAGTTGATGACAGTGCTTATGTAAAAGCTGCTTTTTTAAATGATGTTGTTCAAGGAAAAGTAACATGTGGTGCTATTAGTAAAGTTAAAGCTGTTGAAATACTTGGAAAAATGGGTGGAGGATTCAATGTTTCTCCACTTGTTGAGGCTTTAAAAATTGATGGTGATGTTGCTAATAGTGCTGCAGAGCAACTTAAAAATACAATCTTGGTTTATGGAAGTTTTGAAGATGTTAATCTTTTGGCAAAAAATGGAAATCTTAAAGCAAAAGAAGTTATTGCTTCTTGGGCAAATGGAGAATGGTTCACTAATAAACCTGCACTAGCTGATGAGATTAAACTTACTGTTTACAAAATTCCAGGTGAAACAAATACTGATGATTTGAGTCCAGCTAGTGAAGCATTTACAAGAGCTGATATCCCTCTTCATGCAAACTCAATGCTTGTAGCAAGAATGCCAAAACCTCTTGAGACAATGAATGAACTTAAAGCAAAAGGAAATCCTTTGGCTTATGTTGGAGATGTAGTTGGGACTGGAAGTTCTAGAAAATCTGGTATTAACTCTGTTCAATGGCATATGGGAACTGATATTGCAGGTATCCCAAATAAAAGAACTGGTGGTGTTGTAATCGGAAGCATTATTGCTCCAATTTTCTTTAATACAGCAGAAGATAGTGGATGTTTGCCGCTAAAAGCTCCAGTTGAGAATCTTGAAACAGGTGATGTAATTGTTGTTAAACCTTATGACGGTGTAATTTTAAAAGATGGTGCAGTAGTAAGTAAATTTGCACTTCAACCAAATACGATAACTGACGAAATGAGAGCAGGGGGAAGAATTCCACTGATTATAGGAAAAGGATTAACTGCAAAAGCAAGAGAATCTTTAGGTCTTGGTGCTAGTGATTTATTCTTAATTCCAGAAAACCCAGCTGATAATGGAAAAGGTTATACACTAGCTCAAAAGATGGTAGGTAGAGCTTGTGGAACTGAAGGTATAAAGCCAAATGTTTACTGTGAGCCAATCGCTACAACTGTTGGAAGTCAAGATACAACTGGTCCAATGACTAGAGATGAAGTGAAAGAATTGGCTGCACTTGATTTTGGAGCAGATATGGTTATGCAATCATTTTGTCATACAGCTGCTTACCCAAAACCTGCAGATATTAAACTTCAACATACATTACCAGCGTTTTGGACAAGTAGAAAAGGTGTAATTTTAAGACCAGGTGACGGTGTTATTCACTCATGGTTAAATAGACTTTGTTTACCTGATACTGTTGGAACAGGTGGAGATTCACATACAAGATTCCCAATCGGTATTTCATTCCCTGCAGGGTCTGGACTTGTAGCATTTGCAGGTGTTACTGGAATGATGCCTCTAACAATGCCTGAATCGGTTCTTGTAAGATTTAAAGGTCAAATGCAAGATGGTATAACTTTAAGAGACTTAGTTAATGCAATTCCATATTACGCAATAAAAAATGGACTTTTAACTGTTGAGAAAAAAGGTAAGAAAAATATTTTTGATGGAAAGATTCTTGAGATTGAAGGTTTAGAAGATTTAAAATGTGAGCAAGCATTTGAGCTTTCTGACGCTTCAGCTGAGAGAAGTGCTGCTGCTTGTACGGTAAAATTAAACAAAGAGCCAGTTGCTGAATATTTAGCATCAAATATTGTATTGATTGAGGAGATGATTAGTCAAGGTTATCAAGATTCTGCTACTTTACAAAGAAGAGCTGATAAAATGAAAGAATGGCTTGCAAATCCAGTGCTACTTGAAGCTGATAAAGATGCAGAATACGCAGCAATTATTGAAATAGATTTAAATGAAATCACAGAGCCAATCTTAGCTTGCCCAAATGATCCAGATGATGTTAAAACACTAAGTGAAATTCATGCAGCAGGACTACAAACAAAAATTGATGAAGTATTTGTTGGAAGTTGTATGACTAATATCGGTCTATTTAGAGCATTGGGTGAGGTTTTAAGAGGAGAAGGACAAGTTCCTACAAAATTATGGGTTTGTCCTCCAACAAAAATGGATGAAAAAACTCTTCAAGAAGAAGGATATTATTCTGTATTTGGAATAGCTGGAGCTAGAACTGAAATTCCAGGATGTAGCCTTTGTATGGGTAACCAAGCAGCAGTTGCACAAAATGCATATGTATTCTCAACATCAACAAGAAACTTTGATAACAGACTTGGAAAAGGAAGTCAAGTTTACCTTGGAAGTGCTGAGTTAGCTGCTGTTACAGCTTTAAAAGGAAGAATTCCTACTAAAGAAGAATATTTAAGTATTGTACCAAATAAAATTAAGCCTGAAATGACTGATAGTGTTTACAAGTATTTAAATTTCAATAAAGTTAGTAAAGACGAATTAAAAGCGATGGTTAAATAAATTAATATT
>CAIJNA010000243.1 GCA_903821805.1 uncultured Campylobacterota bacterium
AAATTGTCTAATTGATTGTCGTTGTATCCATATTCTAAGTGAGTTCCTATCATTGGATAGTTACCACTCTTTTCAAATTCTACTTTTGTTTCCATTGTTTTGGTATTTCGTTCCATCCATTTTAAATCATCTCTATTTGAAATAGCAGAATCTTGAAGTGCTTTCATATCTTCTTTTGAAGATGTGATATTTTTGAAATCTGTAACATCTGTGATTTGATGATCATTTGTTAGAAACTTAAGGTAAGCAATAGATAAAGAGTATTGATTTTTTGCTTCGATCATATTTGAGTTGATTTTCATATCGTAAACTTCAGCTTGTTGAACATCTATTTTTGTGGCAAACCCTTCTTTAAACATTTCGCTCGCTAGGTAAACAAAAGAGTTTGTAGTTTCTTTTGCTTTTTTTGTAGCGTCAATAAAGTACTTAGAAGCAACCGCTCCATTATATGCTTTTAGTACCTCTAAAGATAATTGCTTCTCATCAAATTTGTATTTTGCTTCATTTGCTTTGATTTGTAGTTCTGACATTGTTTTTGCATTTTGAAGTTTGTATCCAGTAAATAATGGAACTTCGTATGTAAGTTTTGTTTCAAAGTTTGTACGTGCTTCTGGATAGTTTAGGGCGGTTGGGGCAATAGGCAGTGGATTTGTATTTCCAGACATATCAAATTGAGCAAATCCAAAATCACCAAAAGTAGCTTCTCTGCCCATTAATTTCATACCAAAAGCATTTAATGCGTTATTTGTTTTTGCGATATTTTCATTAAATGTCAAAGTTCCAAGTTCATAACCTTTTGCATTTTGTAGATTTACTTTACTTGTCTCTATATCTAGTTTTTTTGCTTTTAGTTCATTGTTATTTGTAAGAGTTTTTTTGAGAGCATCCTCAAAGTTTATCTCATTTGCAAAAATTGAACTACTCAAAAGTAAGAATATTATTTTGATTCTCATTATTGCCCTCGAAGTTTATGTTTAATTGATTTTCATTGAAGGTATATAATATATTAGATTAACTTAATAAGGGTTAAAAGGTTGTATAGTTCGCTATAGTGCTTTGCTTAAGCCCAGCATATTATGTGTTATTTTATGTGTTGAGAAATCATTGGTTAAAACAGGCTTTGTGAAAATAAAAAGCCGATACTTGTGTACCGGCTTTTTATGTGAGACAAATGTAACACATAATTGTTCGAGGAGAATTTATTAGAATCTATAGCTTATAGCTGCTCTAATATCTGTTGCTTCTTTAACTGGATTCGCAACCATGCCCATTGATTGGTATGCTGCAACAGTTTCCCAGTTCATAGGTTCACCATCAGCTCCAAAGAATCCATTACTTCCTGTGTAATCATATTTAATTTTTGTATATCTTAGATCCCATGATAAAGATTTTGTAATTGGCTTATTGTAATACGCTTCAATTGCAGTTCCACGTGCTGCTAGTTTTGATCCAACCATAGTGTCTTCACCATAAGTTACTGATCTCCAGTATTTACTACCTTTGTTCCATTCAATTCCAATTCTTCCGTCTTTTGTAAGAGGGCAAGGAATATTTGCTCCTATCCACACAGAAGTACCAGTTTTACTTTGAGTTGTTCCAAGCATTCCTCCATTACTACCATTTGGTGATGTTTTTGATTGTGCCCATGATGCAAATATTTTTGTATTATCTAGAAAATCATTGATTCCTTCACCAATACCTTCTGCTTTGACCATACCTGTAAGAAGTGTCAATGAACCAGTGTCAACCAAACCAGTAGTTGGATTCGAACCAAACATAATATTATGTGCATCAGCTGCATTAAATCCAATCATATGATCAGCTTTTGCCCAATTAGTAGCTACGCTATATTGTCCATTATCAAATGGAACAAATATAAATCCATACATATCTGTGTCAGCTTGTTTTGATTGATCAGCTGCATAATCAGTTCCATTCGGCATTGAAAATCTTGCAGTTGCGTTTGTTAAACCTCTACCTGTACATAGTTTCCATGACATACCTGGAACACCTGTACCTTTATCAAGATCAAGTTTTGAGCTTAAT